>JBBRHH010000239.1:0-8778 GCA_038222915.1 Tepidisphaerales bacterium | reverse complement strand
CACTGGCCGCCCCGGTCTACCCTCACCCACAAACCCCAACCCCATAAAACCAAACCAAAACTGTTTGGGGGGGGCCCCAGCCCCCCCCCCCCACCACTTCTCGCAGAGAAACAGCTTGTTCGTATGATGGTTCAGTCGGCGAGTTGGATCGGCATCTCGTAGATCTTCCCGTCCTTTAGCATCTCGACATGGTCGACGTGCGGCATTTCCTTGCTGAAGGAGAAGTAGTTGCCGTTGTCGTCAAAGATCATTTTGAAATCCAGGCGCTTAAGCACCTTCGATTCCATCTTGGGAACATAGACGACGTATTTGCGGTTCACCCAGATTTCGACGTCGGTGTAGTCCGCGTTGGACAGGTTCACAATATTGATCTGCTTGAGATAGTCGTAGGCCACCTCAGCGCGGGCCGGCGATTCCTTGATATCCCCTTTGGCAGCCTCATTCTTATAAGGGAAGCGCTTCGCGGCGTCGGCGGAGAATTTCTCCATCGGCTTGCGCAGGCCCGCGTCGGGATTGGGGAACAGTGACGCGCGTCCTGAACAGCCAAAGCCAGACGCGGCAAGAGCCAGGGAGCCGGCAGCGAGCAAAACACCAGTTGATAAAGAGCGATTCATGACAACCTCGCAGGTAACTCAGATCAGTCAGGCCACTCTTTAGTGACCTTCCACAAGAGTTATCGGACCAAGGTCCGCGAGATCATCAATAAATCTGTCCCGCCAATCAGCCGGTGAAGACAGGACCTTGCACCGTGTAAAGCTGATGGGCCATCTCTAGCTCCACCTTGTTGATGATTGCATCCTGAGTGCCAAGGCTGTTGCCGCCGCTGTCGAAGAATTGCGAACGACGCACGGTGGTAATTCCGCTGGCAGGGATGCTGTCGACATGGACGACGTAGGTGCTGTTGACCCAGATATTCACGTCGTTGACCGGCTTGGCGGAAGCATTAAGCAACTCAATCGTCCCGCTGTCGCGGTTGACCAGTGCGGTAACGGCAAGGTCAGTGGCCGGTTTGATGTTCTGGGGGTATCTGAGTTGGGCCGCAAAGGCGGCGCGTTGGGTGCTCTCGGTCGTGCCCGAACTTTCGCAACCTACGAGTGCTCCGGCGACGAGCAGTAGACAGGCTTGACGTAACATGATGTTCTCCTTCTTCAAAAGTCCCCCGGTTTTGTTAAGTAAAGAGCGTGCCGATCCCTACAATTGGCCAAAAACAAAGGAGTAATGATGGAATTGAATCAAGCGACTCCGCCGGCCGGTGACGTTTTGTCGCCGCTGGCGAGGGACGTCATGGCGCTCAACGGCGCTGCGGCGTATGGGCAGCTCGTGGCCTCGGGAAGTGGAAACGCGCAGGCTAAACAGAAGCTTGGGTCAATTGAACCTGCCCAGTTGGTTATTGGGCCGGTGGTGAATGCAAATGGCGCGGAGGCGATGCTGGCCGGGCTGTGGCTCTGGCATGATGATCTGGAGGCCTCGCACGCGATCTCGCAGGGAGTTCACACGCCTACTGGAAGTTACTGGCATGCAATTCTGCATCGGCGCGAGGGGGACTTCGGCAACACCAAGTACTGGAACGCCCGTTGCCGCAACCACCCTATCCTGGCGTCACTTGCACGTGCGGCGGCAATTGTGGTTCACCCATTGCCTGCGGACAAACGTTTGCTGCGATTGGTGCGTGATGGATGGGAACCGGACGCGTTTGTTGACCTGTGCGAATCCCTGCAAAACACACCGAATGACCCGCTTTACTCTATTGCAGTTGGGTTACAAAAAACCGAATGGAGGATATTATTTGACCATTCAACGCGAGAAGCCACGGGGAAATGACGATGTTTTAGGCAGTTTTGTAGTGGAAACTACTTAGATCCGATCGACGTCTTCTAAGGGCGTTCGCGATATTGTCCCTCACCTCATATCGAAATTGACCGTACAATAATTTGGAGAAGTCGACCATCGGACGTTTCACTTCCTGTGCCTTGCTTACAGGTTGCGTTGATGAGCATGGATAAGACGATCAATTCCCATTGGCCAGAACCAACCGCGCCGCCGTACCTGCCGTATAACCGCGAGCGAATCAGACAGCATTGGTGGGTTTGGCTGGTGGTTGGTCTGGTACTGCTTCTGGGCGGTTACTTTCTATACACGCGTTTGGCGCATTCGTCGGCGGCACCGGGCGGAGCAGCCGGCGGCCAGGCCGGGCGCACGACGCCGGTCGTGACGGCGACGGCGCGGCGCGGCGACATGAACATTTACTTGAACGGCCTTGGAACAGTCACGCCGCTTAACACCGTCACGGTTCACACGCGCGTCGACGGGCAGATCAACAAGATCGTATTTGTAGAAGGACAGGTGGTGAAAGAAGGCGAACTGCTGGCTGAGATCGACCCGCGTCCATTTCAAGTTCAACTTACGCAGGCGCAGGGTCAGATGGCGAAGGATCAGGCCGAGCTGAAAAATGCGCAGATGGATCTGGAGCGCTATCAGGAACTTTTGAAGGAAAACTCCATCGCCAAGCAGCAGGTGGACACGCAACTGGCCACAGTGCGACAGGCGGAGGGCGCTGTGAAAGTTGATCAGGGTCAGCTCGACAGTGCACAGCTTCAACTTACTTACAGCCTGGTGACAGCGCCGATCTCCGGGCGCATCGGCTTGAAGCTGGTGGATCAGGGAAACATCGTACACGCCACCGACACGACCGGATTGGCCGTGATCACGCAACTGCAACCGATTGCTGTCGTATTCAGCCTGCCGCAGGGCAACATCCAGCGGGTGATGAAAGAGATGAATCCGAGCAAGCCGCTGGAAGTGGATGTCTACGACAGCAACTTGAAGAGCAAGCTTGCCAGCGGAACGCTGGCGGCCGTCGACAGTCAAATCGATCCCTCCACGGGCACCGTTCGGATGAAGGCAACGTATGCGAACGATGACTACGCGCTGTTTCCGAACCAGTTCGTGAACGCCCGGCTTCTTGTGGAGACCCGCCACGACGTGATCATCGTGCCCTCGGCGGCGGTGCAGCGCGGGCCGCAGTCGACGTTTGTATATGTCGTGAAATCGGACGACACGGTTGAGCTTCGCAACATTGAGGTTGGACCAACCGAGGCCGACGAGACCATCGTCGAGAGCGATCTGCAACCCGGCGAAGTGGTAGTGACCGATGGCGTGGACAAGCTCCAGCAGGGAGCGAAAGTGAGCGTCGGCAAGGGCGGCGCGCCGACGACCGGGAAATCGATGGCCGGCGGTCGATCGACTCCCACGACGGGACGCGCTGGTTCATCGCTTGGTTCCGCGACGACGCGCCCGGCCACGCAAAAGACGGCACACGGGACTGAACCACGCGGATCCGAAGCCGCCGTCGAAAAATAGCCACATGAGCCCATCACGTCCGTTCATCCTGCGACCGGTCGCAACCTCCTTGTTGATGGCAGCCATCCTGCTCGTTGGCGCGGTGGCATATCGCGAGCTGCCCGTCTCAGCCCTTCCGCAAGTCGACTATCCCACCATCCAGGTCCTCACGTTTTATCCAGGCGGCAGCCCGGATGTAATGGCATCTTCCGTCACCGCGCCGCTGGAACGCCAGTTCGGGCAGGTGCCCGGGCTGAACCAGATGACCTCTTCGAGCTCCTCGGGAAGTTCCATTATCACGCTGCAATTTTCGCTCGAGCTGAACATCGACGTCGCCGAGCAGGAGGTGCAGGCGGCTATCAATGCCGCGGGGACGTACCTCCCCAAAGACCTGCCCAACCCGCCGATCTACAGCAAGACCAACCCCGCTGATACGCCCATCATCACACTGGCCCTCAGCTCAACCGTGCTGCCATTGTCGAAGGTCGAGGATCTTGCCGACACGCGCCTCGCCCAGAAGATCTCGCAGCTGCCCGGCGTTGGCCTCGTCAGCATCAGCGGCGGTCAGAAGCCCGGCGTCCGCATCCAGGCGAATCCGACCATCCTGTCTTCGCTGGGTCTGAGCCTCGACGACCTGCGAACCGCCATCGCGACCGCCAACGTCAATCAGGCCAAGGGCAATATCGATGGCAGCCGGCTGGCCTACACCATCGGCGCCAACGATCAGCTTCTCTCCAGCGAGCAATACCGCCCGGTGGTTATCGCCTATCGAAACGGTGCGCCTGTCAAACTCTCCGATGTCGCGACCGTCGTTGACGGCACGGAAAACAACAAACTCGCCGCGTGGATGAACACAACGCCGGCGGTCATTCTCAATATCCAGCGCCAACCCGGCGCCAATATCATCGCCGTCGTCGATCGCGTGAAGAAACTGCTCCCGCAGCTTCAGTCGTCGCTGCCCGCGTCGATCTCCGTCTCTGTCCTCACCGACCGCACCAACACCATTCGCGCTTCGGTCGACGATGTGCAGTTCGAACTCATGCTGACCGTCGGCCTCGTGGTCATGGTCATCTTCCTCTTCCTGCGCAACCTGGCGGCCACGATCATCCCAAGCGTGGCGGTGCCGCTTTCACTGGTCGGCACATTCGCTGTCATGTACCTGATGGGTTACAGCCTCAACAACCTGACGCTGATGGCGCTGACCATTTCAACGGGCTTCGTCGTGGACGACGCCATCGTGATGATCGAGAACATCGCCCGCTACATCGAAGAGGGCGAAAAACCGCTGGAGGCGGCGCTCAAGGGTTCGGCCCAGATCGGTTTTACGATCGTCTCGCTCAGCATCTCGCTGATCGCGGTGTTGATCCCCCTGCTTTTCATGGGCGACATTGTCGGCCGATTGTTCCGCGAATTCGCCGTCACCTTGAGCGTGACCATCGTCGTGTCGGCGTTCGTCTCGCTGACGCTCACGCCGATGATGTGTGCCAAGTTTCTGCGACACAAGCCCGAAGCGCAACAGGGAAAACTGTACCAGGCGTCGGAACGCCTCTGGCAGCGCATCATCGATTTTTACGGGCGCACGTTGAAGTGGGTACTCGGCCATCAGCCGGCAACGCTGATCGTCGCGGTCGCCACGCTGGCGCTGACCATCTTCCTGTTTATCATCATCCCCAAGGGCTTTTTCCCGGTGCAGGATACCGGTGTGATTCTCGGCGTCTCCGAGGCCCCGCAGACGGTGTCGTTTGAATCGATGGCTGAGCGGCAGCAAAAGCTCGCCGAGGTCATTCTCAAGGATCCGGCCGTTGCCAGCCTCTCGTCTTTCATCGGCGTTGACGGCACCAACCCGACCATCAACAGCGGCCGGATCCAAATCAACCTGAAGGCGATAGAGGAACGGAAAATCAACGCCAGCGACATCATCCGGCGGCTTCAGACACAACTCCAGAAGGTCGAAGGCATTACCCTGTTCATGCAGCCGGTGCAGGACCTCACCGTCGACGACCGGATCAGCCGCACGCAGTTCCAATACAGCCTGGAAGATCCTGATGCGAAAGAACTGGGCATATGGGTGCCGCAGTTCGTGAGCAAACTGCAAAGCCTGCCGGAGCTGCGCGACGTCGCCAGCGATCAGCAGAACGAGGGCCTCCAGTTGCGTCTGGTGATCGACCGCGACACTGCGTCGCGGTTGGGCATCACGCCGCAGATCATCGACGACGCGTTGTACAACGCTTTTGGCCAGCGGCAGATTTCCACCATGTTTACCCAGCTCAATCAGTATCACGTGATCCTGGAGGTGCTGCCGGAATTTCAGAACAAGCCCGCCGACCTCAGCGACATCTACGTCCGATCGGCCACGGCCGGCAAAGTGCCATTGAGCGCGTTTACTCGCATCGAGCATTCGAACGTTCCGCTCGCGGTAAACCACCAGGGCCAGTTTCCCGTGGTGACCGTCTCGTTCAATCTTGCGCCCGGCGCATCGCTGGGCGAGGCGGTCCGGGCGATCGACAAGGCAAAGGCGGATCTCGGCATGCCGCAAAGCATCCAGGCCGGCTTCGAAGGCACGGCGGCCGCTTTTCAGGCCTCCTTGAAGAACGAAATACCGCTGATTGTCGCCGCCCTGATTACGGTCTATATCGTGCTCGGCGTTCTTTACGAAAGCTATATCCACCCCATCACGATTCTTTCCACCCTCCCGTCGGCCGGCGTCGGCGCATTGCTGGCCCTCATGCTTTGCCATACCGAATTCAGCGTCATCGCCCTCATCGGCATCATCCTGCTGATCGGCATCGTCAAGAAAAACGCGATCATGATGATCGACTTTGCGCTCGAAGCGCAGCGCGGCGAAGGCAAGGGCGCGGAGGAGGCGATCTTTCAGGCGTGTCTTCTCCGCCTCCGCCCGATCCTGATGACAACCATGGCCGCCCTGCTTGCAGGCGTGCCGCTGGCGCTGGGCACCGGCACCGGCTCCGAGCTGCGCCGACCGCTGGGCATCAGTATGATCGGCGGCCTGATCTTCAGCCAGATTCTCACGCTCTACACGACGCCCGTCATCTACCTCGCCTTTGATCGCCTCGCCCAGCGCGTCAATAAATGGACCCATCGTGAAACAGCGTCTGTTGCGCCGCCGCACCACCCAGAACCGGCATGAGCCTCTCTGCCCCATTCATCCACCGCTCCGTTGGCACCACGCTGCTCACCATCGCGGTGGGATTGGCCGGGGCACTGGCGTACGCCCTTCTCCCCGTCTCCCCCCTGCCACAGGTGGAATTTCCGACAATTTCAGTGCAGTCCAGTCTTCCCGGCGCGAGCCCGGAAACCATGGCCTCGTCGGTCGCGACGCCGCTCGAGCGCCAGTTCGGGCGCATCGCCGGCGTCACCGAGATGACGTCCACCAGCAACCTGGGCTCGACATCGATCACGATGCAGTTTGATCTGAGCCGGAATATCGATGCGGCCGCCCGGGATGTGCAGGCGGCCATCAACGCGGCACGAGGACAGTTGCCGGCCAACCTTCCAAACAACCCCAGCTACCGCAAGGTGAACCCCGCCGACGCGCCGGTCATGATTCTGGCGCTCACGTCAGACACCTACGACAAGGCCCACATGTACGATGTGGGCTCTTCCATCCTGCAGCAGAAACTTTCGCAGGTGCCCGGCGTCGGTCAGGTCTCCACCAGCGGCGGCGCATTGCCCGCCGTCCGCGTCGACGTCAATCCAACCCTCCTCAACAACTTTGGCCTGGGCCTCGAAGATGTGCGCACCGTTCTCGGCAGCGCCAACGCCAATCGTCCCAAGGGTGAAATCGCTGACGAAGAACGCACCTTCTCACTGACCGCCACCGACCAGCTGCTCAGCGCCAAGGAATATCAGCCGCTGATCGTCAGCTACCGAAACGGCGCCGCCATCCGGCTGGCGGACATTGCCAGTGTGACCGACTCCGTCGAGGACATTCGCACAGCCGGGCTTTCAAACGGCAAGCCGGCCATCCTGATGATCATCTTCCGCCAGCCAGGCGCGAACATCATCGACACGGTCGACCGCATCACCGCGCTGCTCCCGCAACTTCAGGCGGAGATTCCGGCCGACATCAAGCTCGTGGTGGTGATGGATCGGACGACGACGATCCGCGCTTCCGTGCACGACGTTCAGTTCACGCTGGTCCTCTCCATTGGCCTCGTGATCATGGTGGTCTTCCTTTTTCTGAGGAACGTTCGATCGACCTTTATCCCGAGCGTGGCGGTTCCGATTTCGCTGATCGGCACGTTTGGCGTGATGTATCTCTGCGGGTACAGCATCGACAACCTTTCGCTGATGGCGATGACGATCGCGACGGGATTTGTCGTGGATGACGCGATCGTCGTCATTGAAAACATTACGCGGCATCTCGAGCAGGGGATGAAGCCGATGGAGGCCGCGCTGCTTGGGGCAAAGGAGATTGGTTTTACTGTTCTCTCGATCAGTGTTTCCCTTATTGCTGTGTTCATTCCGATTTTGCTGATGGGCGGCATTGTCGGACGGCTGTTCCGCGAATTTGCCGTGACGTTGTCGGTCGCGATCGCGGTGTCGCTGGTCGTTTCGCTGACGACGACGCCGATGATGTGCGCCAAGCTGCTCAAATCGAAGGAGCAGGAGAAGCACGGTGGATTTTATCGTGTGAGCGAGCGCGTGTTTGATTGGATTCTCAAGCGATATGAGACATCGCTGGGTTTCGTGCTGCGGCATCAACTGGTAACGTTATGCGTAGCGATTTTGACCGTCGTCGTGACAATTTACCTCTACATCGTCATCCCGAAGGGCTTCTTTCCGCAGCAGGACTCGGGGCGACTGACCGGGATGATTCAGGCGGATCAGGACACTTCGGCCCAGGCGATGTCGCGGCTGCTGACGCAATTTGCCACTGCCGTCAGCATCGATCCGGCCGTCGATAATGTCATCGCGTTCAGCGGCGGTTCGGGGGGCACTTCGAACACCGGGCGGATGTTCGTCGCGCTCAAGGCGTCGAAGGAGCGAAAGATGACGGCCGATGAAGTCATCGCCCGATTGCGCGGCAAGCTGGCTCATATTCCGGGGGCGACCTTGATTCTGCAGCCGGTGCAGGATCTGCGCATTGGCGGCCGGGCGAGTGCAGCACAGTATCAGTTCACGCTGAAGGGGGACGATTTGAAAGAGCTCAACGACTGGGCGCCGAAGATGCTGGCGAAAATAAAGACTCTGAAGGGCGTTGTCGACGTCAACAGCGACCAGCAGAACAAGGGGCTTTCCGCAACCCTGCAGATCGACCGCGATACCGCTTCCCGCCTGGGTATCACCGCGCAGATGATCGACGACACGCTCTACGATGCTTTTGGCCAGCGGCAGGTTTCGACGATGTACCGGCAGCTCAACCAGTATCATGTTGTGATGGAGGTTGCGCCGCAGTTCTGGCAGAACCCCGACGGT
>JBBRHH010000238.1:0-8779 GCA_038222915.1 Tepidisphaerales bacterium | reverse complement strand
ATCGCCGTTCGCGCTGGGCAGCAGGTTGCGAAGGTCGCGCCAGATGGAGGCGGCCTGGAGGTCTGGGAATCTGCGCGCGGCCGCGAGGAATTTGGCATGCGCGGTTGGAGTGGGGACGAAGGCCGGCGTTTGCCACTGTTCGACGGTTGCTGTGGCAAGGTTTTGGCGGCCGGGCAAATTCATTCTTCAATTGTTTGGAAGTTCGACCCGATCGTAGATTTCAGACAGTGGCAGCCGCACGTTGATGGCAGCGATATTCAAAACCGCGGAAAGGCCGCGCACTTCATCGAGTCGCCATGACCCATCCTTTTGCCGCTCATAAATTTCGACGTGCGGCGCGACCTGCGAGACAAAAATATAGGCTTGAAGCGACTTGATCTGCCGAAAACTTTCGGCCTTTACGCCGCGGTCATATCCTTCAGTTGACTTCGAAAGAACTTCGAAAAGCACG
This sequence comes from Tepidisphaerales bacterium, assembly GCA_038222915.1. Classification (GTDB taxonomy): domain Bacteria; phylum Planctomycetota; class Phycisphaerae; order Tepidisphaerales; family Tepidisphaeraceae; genus JBBRHH01. Next base: position 8,328 of record JBBRHH010000238.1, on the reverse strand, counting down.
GTGGGATTCGTACAGGTTTCAGCGTCCCGGTCTTCTTCGTCTCGTTCGAGTGGGCCGCAGTAGATACTGAGATCCGGATAGATTCGGAGCCCGGTGGCTTTGATGCACAAGCGGAGGTTGGAGTCGTAGTCCGTGCAGGGGGTTCCCTTTAACTGGTTGCCAACTTCGCGCGAGAGATTTGCACTGATCCGGCTATGCCGGCTGGTACCGCCGGCCATGGCGAAGATTTCGCCGTCGTAGTAATCGCTCTTGAACGCAGCGGCCTTTTCCAGGTCGTAATATTCCTGAGGGGTGTAAAACTTAATTGGCTTGGGAACTCCCATATGCCGATTTTAGTAGTGTGGCAGTGAATTACCAGAAGTCTGCGGGCAGGACGCGCGACGACGTACAAACGTGTGGCCGGGTGCTTGTCGCAAACGCCCAATAAAATCGCGGCTCATCCAGGTGATAGCTGATCGATCATGAACTCCTTGGGCTCAATTGATTGCAGGTGCGCCGTGCGAGCTTCCCAACACGATCCCGACATTGACATGCTCGGGCAAAACCTCCTGGTCGCAAAGCGGCGGTTGCTGCGGATGCATTTTGAGGCCGGGGTGGGGCATATCGGGGGGAATCTTTCGGCATTGGATATTTTGTTTTGTCTGCATCATCACGTGATGGGGGACGCGGATCGGTTTGTGTTGTCAAAGGGGCATTCGGCCGGGGCGCTCTATGTGACGCTCTGGTCATTGGGACTGATCTCGGAAGACGATCTTTGCACCTTTCACAAGGATGACACACTGCTGAGCGGGCATCCGCCGGCGCGCGGCATTCCGGGAGTAGAGTTTGCAACGGGCAGCCTTGGGCATGGGCTCGGGTTGGCCGCCGGCCTGGCGCTGGCGAAGAAGATCAAGGGCGAGGAGGGGCGGGTGTACTGCTTGACGTCAGACGGCGAGTGGAACGAGGGTTCTTCGTGGGAGTCTTTGATCTTCGCGGCGCACCAGCAGCTGGATAATCTGACATTCATTGTAGATGCGAACGGGTTGCAGGGATTTGGGACGACCGCCGAGGTTGCGGACCTGGAACCACTATCGGATAAGTTTCGCGCGTTTGGTCTGGAGACCAATGTGATCGACGGGCATGATCTGAAGTCGATTGTCGAGGTCGCGGCGCGACCTGTAACCGGTGGGCCGCGGGCGATTGTGGCGCGGACGGTGAAGGGCTCCGGGGTATCGTTTATGGAAAATCGCGTGGAGTGGCACTACCTGCCCGTGACGCAGGCGCAGTACGAGGCGGCGCTGTGCGACCTGGATAGACGACATGACTGTGGGGAGGTGAATTCGTGCGAAACGAATTTTGCTGGTCGCTCCTAGCCGCGGCGAGTGATGAGAAGGTGGTGTTCCTGACCGGCGACCTTGGATTTAAGGCACTCGAGCCGTTGCAGGCCGCGATGGGGAAGCGGTTTATTAATGCAGGGATTGCGGAACAGAATATGGTTTCGGTCGCGGCGGGACTTGCGCGCAGTGGCCTACGGCCGTGGATTTACAGCATTGCGCCGTTTGTTTACGCGCGGCCGTTCGAACAGATTCGGAATGACCTGGCAATGCACGATCTGCCGGCGGTGCTGGTGGGGAATGGCGGCGGGTATGGGTACGGCGTCATGGGTGGAACGCATCACGCGCTGGAAGATTACGGGGCGCTGCTGACGCTGCGAAATATGCATGTGTTTGTGCCGACGTTCGGGAAGGACGTGCCAGCAGTTGTGGAGAAGCTCGAGAAGTTTGAACATCCGGCTTATCTGCGGCTTGGGGCCAGCGAAGAGCCGATGGGCTTTAAGGTGCCGGAGTATGCCCCGTGGCGGCGATTGACGGAGGGGGGCGGGGCGGTGCTGCTGGCGGTGGGAACGGTGGCCGGGCCGATTGTGGCGATGGCGCTGGAACTGCCGGAGCGGCATCGGCCAAACCTCTGGGTGGTCGCGGAACTGCCGATTCTTGAATTGCCGGATGAGTTCATTTCCGACGTCAGGTCATCGGGCACGCTGTTGGTAGTTGAGGAGCATATGGTCACTGGCGGAGTGGGGCAGATGATTGCGCGCGAACTGCTACTGCGGGGGGAAAGCCCGGCGCGATTTGCGCATGTGGCGGCGGATGGGTATGCGTCGGGCCGATATGGATCGCAGAAATTTCATCGCATGGAATGCGGGATGGACCCGGCATCAATTCGCAGTCGGCTGGCGGAATGGAGGATGATTGAGCACGGCAACATTGCAGCGTGAACAGGCCGGCAACACCAACGGGGAGTCGCTTGGGGAACTCTCTGAACTGCCGCAGAAGATTAAGCGCCTTCAGGGGCCGATTCTTGTTTTGGGCGCGAGTGGGTTCGTCGGGGCAAACCTGCTGCAGATGATTCTTGAGGAACGGGACGATGCGCATGGCACGACCACGCGGTTGCCGGCGTGGCGGTTGGAATCGGTGCCGAGTTCCAAGGTGCATGTCGCGGATCTGCTGGTGGACAGCAATCTGGATGAGTTGCTGGATGAGATCAAGCCGCGAACGATTTTTAATTGTGTCGCGTATGGGGCTTATTCGTTTGAGACCGATCCGCAGTTGATCTATCAGACCAATTTCAATTTTACTTCGCGGCTGATGTGGCGGCTGGAGGCGCGCGGGGTTGCGTGTTATGTGCATGCGGGGAGCTCTTCGGAATACGGGTACAACGCGTCGGGGCCGCTGGAGACGCGGATGACCGCGCCCAACAGCGACTATGCGGTATCGAAGGTGGCGGCGGCGAACCTGATTTATTTTTACGGGAAGAAGAAACAGTTTCCGTGTGCGAATCTGCGGCTGTACTCGATCTATGGGCCGATGGAGGACCCGTCTCGGTTGATTCCAAACATTGTGCGGCTGGGACTGGATGGCAAAGCACCGCAGTATGTGCATCCGGATGTTTCGCGGGACTTTGTCTACATCGAAGATTCGTGTGAGGCGTTTATCGATACGGCGCTGAACCTCACGGAAGAAATGTATGGGGAGTCGTTCAATATCGGATCGGGTCGAAAAACGACGATTCAAGACGTGGCCGAGGCGGCGGCTGAAATGTTTGGCACGCCCGGCCAGCCGGCCTACACAATGCCGAACCGGGGCTGGGATTTGGCGGATTGGTATGCGGATGCGAGGAAGGCCCAGGAGCAACTGGGCTGGCGGGCGCGGACTTCGTTTGCCGCGGGGTTGGAGCGGACGATTGCGTGGTACAAGGCGTTTGCGAACAAGGCGGGATATGAGCGGTTGTCGAAGCAGTACGGCCTGGACACAAAACACAGCGTCAGCGCGATCGTTGCCTGCTATCGCGACAACCAGGCAATTCCGGTCATGTATGAACGGCTCAAGGCGATCTTTACGAAGTTGAACATTGACTACGAGATCATCTTTGTGAACGACTGCAGCCCGGATGACACCGAAGAGGTGATCCGGAAGATTTCGCGCAATGACCGGCGTGTGGTCGGCATTTCGCATTCGAGAAACTTCGGTTCGCAGGCGGCATTTCGGAGTGGAATGGAGATCGCCGGCAAGAATTCCTGCGTGCTGCTGGATGGAGACTTGCAGGATCCACCGGAGTTAATCGAGCAATTTGTGAGCACATGGCGGGAAGGCTTCGACGTGGTGTACGGCCGGCGCGTGAAGCGGGAAGCACCCTGGCATATGCAGATGTCGTACAAGCTCTTTTACCGGCTGTTCGACAAATTTTCCTACATGAAGATCCCGCATGACGCCGGGGATTTTTCACTGATGGACAAGCGGGTGGTGGCGGCGGTTTTGCATTTTCCAGAGCGCGATTTATTTTTGCGGGGCGTGCGCGCCTTCGTTGGATTCAAGCAGACCGGTGTGGATTACATGCGACCCGAGCGGATGTTCGGCAGCAGCACGAACAACCTTTTGCGAAACATCGGCTGGGCCAAGAAGGGCATTCTTTCTTTCAGCAACGTGCCGCTGAATATCTTGAGCTTCTTTGGCGCGATGTTGTTGGCGTTGAGTGTTTTGATCGGGATGGTCGCGGTAGCGGTGCGGATATTCTGGCCGCAACGCTCGGCTTCGGGCATCACGACGGTTTTGCTGCTCGTTCTATTCTTTGGCGCGATTAATCTGTTTGCGGTCGGACTGGTCGGGGAATATGTCGCGAAGATATTTGAGGAGGCCAAGCGGAGGCCGTTGTTTATTCGCCGGAGCATCATTCGTGAGGGAGAAATAAGATTGGCGGCCGATACGCACGAGGGCGCCGGCGACCACTCCTGAGCGAACCCGAACGGCGATACCCATGCACGACATGCAGTTGATCACCCGATGTTGTCCGGTCTGCGGAAACACTGACGAATCAAGCGTATTTGCCGAAGAAAACCTGCGTCCGGATGACCTGGATGAATTCGCCTTCGCATCGCGAAAGCTGCCGGAATACATGCATCACCGGCTCATCGAATGTCCGGCCTGCGATCTGCTGTATGCCAGTCCGTTGCCGGAAGCGAACGCCTTGTTTGCCGCATACCGCGACGCGGCCTTCGATAGCGTGCAGGAGGCGGGATATGCCAGTCGGACATACGCGAAGCTATTGCCAAACATCACGGCACAACTTCCGGATCTGAACGGGGCATTGGATATTGGGGCAGGCGACGGCGTCTTTCTCGGCGAGCTATTGGCCGCTGGGTTCACAAACGTTTTTGGCGTCGAGCCTTCGGCTGCACCGATCCGGGCGGCCACGGACAAAGTACGGCCACTTCTTCGCCAGGACATCTTCCGACCCGAGCATTATCAACCTGAGTCGCTCAGCCTGATCACATGCTTCCAAACCGTTGAGCACCTCTACGATCCGGCGGCCATGTGTCACGCGGCAATGACACTCTTAAAGCCTGGCGGGGCAATTTATCTGGTGGGACATGATCGCCGCGCCTTGTCAGCCAAATGCCTCGGCCGAAAGAGTCCAATTTTCGATGTCGAGCACCTTCAGCTGTTCTCAAAGAAAAGCATTCGTTCCATGCTGGAACGTGCTGGCTTCACGCGGTGCACGGTCCAAACCATTCTGAACCGCTATCCCCTGCACTACTGGGCCAAGCTGCTTCCGATGCCCAGAACATGGAAACCGGGCATTGTATCCGCGCTGAAGTTCCTGCACATTGGCAACGTTCCCATCCCCATGCCCGCAGGCAACATCGCGGCCATCGCGTACAAGCCCGTCTGACCATGTCATGAGAAGAACAATACGAACGCGGTCGTGCGTCTGTCATTGTTGCTCTGCCAATGTTGTCTCGGAAAGGGTGACTGACGGGGCTCGAACCCGCGACCACTAGGACCACAACCTAGTGCTCTACCAACTGAGCTACAGCCACCAACTTACGGTCCGACATATTCTATGACCGTACGCGCTCTGTCAACACTTTGACAACGACGCCGCCCCGAAGCCTTGAAGCTTCGGGGCGGCCTGTTTTCAATGCTCTTTGACTATCCCGTCGAGAGGGCTAGACGGCCAGCTCCACGTCGCCGAGTTCCTCCTCTTCCTCTTCGTGCAGATCGACGGCCCCTGCCGTGGCTGCGCCAAAGCCAAAGACGTGACACCCGGCCATGATCCCCGCAACCATCAGGTACGCTACGGCCACGCCGGTCGTTTGATTGATGCCAATCGTTTCGCCGTGCATCAGCCCGAAGAAGGTCAGCACCGCGCCCGCGACTGCAAACCATGCCGCCTTCACCAACTGGCGATCGATGATGAACGTGGCAATCGCACCGAGGATGACGCCGGCCAGAATCGAACCGCCGCCCAGGATGGAAATCCCTTTGTACAACACACCGGTCTGCGCCATGTTGGCAATCAGCTCGGGAGTGATGTCGTGAATCCCGGCCGCGCCCAGCGAATTGTCGATCAGCATTTTCGCCCAGGCCGCGAGGGAAGGCACAAGTGCCAGCACAATGGCCGGTGCGTGACGTTTCGGGCTTTCCTGGAACGCCTGCGATCCGATCAACATACCGATGTAGAGAAGAATCGGGGCAATCGCGACAACCGGAATCAACGCCGACATCAGCGAGATAATCCCGAACCATGCGAGCAAGATGACCATGACGCCGGTGGCGGCAGAGTAGCCGATGCGGCCGCCCATGGCCTTCCAACCGGGATGGCCGATGTAGACGGCGTTGATAAACGGGTTGCCCATAAGGCAGCCGATCAGGCTCACGACACCGTCGGCCGTCAGCACGCGGGTCGTGGGGAAATCGTCGCCGGCGGCCGATGCGCTGACGACATTGTCCATCGCTTCGACCAGATCATAAATACCGAACGGAATGGCGGTGACCAGAATGACTTTCAAAAAGCTCCAGTGCAAGCCGCCCAGCACAAGCCCAATGACCGGGTGGGGTACGGAGAAGCCAAAAGTTTCGAACGATCCCTTGAGCTTGGCGACACTCATGTCGCCGAGGTGATAGCCCATCGCGGTCGAGCCCCACGCGATCAACGAACCGGCGGCGATCGCGACCAAGCCGGCCGGGATCTTGCCATACTTCACGCCGCCAAACCAACTGGCAAGAATGATAGCGAAGCAGACGACGCCAATCAGCGGCGTCATATACATGTTGAGGGCGGGCGACATGGAGATGAACGTAATGGATACGCCGGCAAGTGCGCCAAGCAAAGCCGCCTTGGGGGTGATCTTACGAACGATTGGAGCGAGGAACCCGCCCAGCATGAGCACGAAGCTCTGGATAAACACCCAGGTCAGGCCGGCCTGCCAGCCTTTGACCGGATCGCCGGTCGCCAGCTTCACAGGAAGCATGATGACAAAGGTCACGATGAACATGTGCGGAACGCTGATCCCTGACGGCAACGCGCACACGTCCGTGCGGCCTGTCTTCTTGGCAAGCCGATACGCCAGCCACGCGTAGTACATGGTGCTCATGCACATCATCAGCCCGGTGGCAGGCAGGATGCGCTTGAAGACCAACTCGTCGGGCATCTTCAAAACATATCGAAGCAGTCCGGTGAGAGTGAGCAGATTGACAAGAATGTTGGTCCCGAATCCGAAGAATGCGTTCCAGTCTCCGGGAGTCCAGATCGCTGGTCGTTTCGCTTCCATAGGTGCCTTCTTTCTACGCGGCCGGTCGGTTGAAACGGTCGATGGTTGGTAAATTCAGTTGCTATTGCAGCGTCGCCAAAATCTTGGATGAATTGGAAACCCACCCGAAAATTCCCCCCTGCGCCTTGATCATCTTCAACCCCATCTGCTGAAACTCCGGAAAATATGACCCCACGCAATCATCCGGAATCAAACAGTCGTACCCGCGATCGTTGGCCTCGCGCACGGTGGTGTTGACGCACACTTCCGTCGTTACACCCGTCACGACCAGTTGCTTGATCCCCTTGTTCTGCAAAATGGCGTGCAAGTCGGTAGCGAAGAACGCCCCCTTGCCCGGCTTGTCGATCACCGGCTCGGTCGGCAGCGGATAAAGCTCCGGGATGATGTCGTGCCCCGCCTCCCCGCGGACGAGGATGCGGCCCATCGGCCCCGGGTCGCCGATGCAGCTCTTGCTGCGGCCGCGGATTTTCTTCGCCGGCGGCAGGTCGGTCAGGTCCGGCCGGTGCCCCTCGCGGGTGTGCAGCACCTGAAGCCCCGCCTTCCGCCACGCGGCAAGCAGCTTTCGGTTCGGCTCGATCGTGCGGCGCAGTTGCGAGACGTCATTCCCGAGCATCTCCCCGAACCCGCCCGGCTCCAGGAAATCCCGCTGCATGTCGATGATGAGCAGCGCGCATTTTGCGGGAATGAATTCGAATGGATAGGGCTCGGCGGGAATGCTGGATGACGGGAGCGTTTCCATGTGCTTAGCGGTGGGGGGGAGGGAGAATGGTTAGTAGAAGATCGAGATGCCGCCGTGGACTTGCCATAGGTTTTCATCCCGGCCGGGGCTGGCGAGAACCTGGTTTCCATCGAGCAAGCCGTCATTGCTCAGGTGATAGTATTTGAAACCGACGTAGGCGCTCCAGAAGCCGTAGTCCTTCGGGATGAATTCCAGCGGCACACTGGCTTTAATCTCCGAGCAGAATACGGCGATTCCCGTTCCGCCATCGGAACCGTTGAATTCCTGATAAAACGGATCCGCCACGATATTGATGAAGTTGGGAAACTCCAGTTTGACCTTGCCGACCTTCACAGCAGGCTTGATGCCGAATGTGAAATAATAACTTTCCTCGGAAGTGGTGGGATCGAAGACGACGGTGGCCTTGTTTTTAAGTTCCCTCCAGAACGCGAAATAGGGGTTCAGCGCAAATTCTCCGAGCCACTTTGAGTCATCCACTCGGAGCACCAGCTCGAGGTGGTGG
>JBBRHH010000237.1:0-8788 GCA_038222915.1 Tepidisphaerales bacterium | reverse complement strand
CAGTAGAGGGTGGGCTGGCCGTAGCGTTCGACGAGATTGGTTTTCCAGAGGACCTTGCCATCGAGGGAGAGGGCGGCGAGGTGGCCGGACTTGAAGTAGACGAAGAGGGACTTGCCATCGGTGGCCGGCGAGGGATTGCTGCCGGAGCCGTTGCGATGTTTGCCCTTGGTTTCCGAGCCCATCGGCGTCTGCCAGAGCGGCTTGCCGTCCCAGTCGAAGGCGAGCAGGGCGTCTTCGTTTTTGATGGGAGCGGTGATGTAGATGCGCTTGTCGAAGATGATGGGCGTGGAACAGCCGCGGCCCGGCATGGCGGCTTTCCAGATGACGTTGGTGGTGGGGTCAAACTTGTCGACGTAAGTGCCGGCCTCGTTGCTGCCGTTGTCGTTGGGGCCGCGCCAGTGGGGCCAGTTGGCGGGGGTGTCAGCGATGGCCGGGGTGATGCAGGCGGCGAGGAGGACGAGGGAGGAGATGGTGGATCTGATGTGCATGTTGTGGGTAATTGTAAGCGCTATGCGGTCGTGGTACAGCGTCATGTGCCTCTGAGTGCGGGTGCAACTGCTTTGGCGAATGCGGCAATCTACGGGCAACGCTCCGGAACGGCCGGTCACCATCCTTGGAGCCACGGATGATTGGCCTGACGTAAACGAGCGGATCTGCCAATGATTTGCTATTGATGGTTTTGGACTGTGTGCCGGTCGACTTCGGTTTGAATCTGCTTATATTCTGCTGAACACGTCTGCTTGTTTTATGGTTGAAGGAGGTTTGATGTCCGGGCAACATTATCCGATTGGGTTCTCACTTTTGTTTCGACGACTGGCGATGGTGGCTGTCCTCCTGCTCGCTGGCGCATCCTCGCGGGCTTATGGCTTTGGGTTTAGCGGGGACTTTCAGCCGTCCAACTGGTTTGGGTCAAATTTCAGCTTCGATTCCTTTGGCACTGCACTCACTCTCAACTCGTCCAGCAGCGCACAGATTTACCCTCCGTCCAGCGGAACCGCGTACTTCTCCTACCAGGGAAGTGGCAATGTCTTCGACACTTCGGCTATGCCAACGGCGTTGAGCGGTTCGGGCTCGTCTTCTGTAGACGTTGTTAAGAACGGCTCGTTTCCTTCGGGATTTGGATTCAATAACTATTCTATCGGTTCCCTGGTCATCACGAACTTTTCGTTTGTCAGTTCCGACCCTGTCCAGCCGCCCCTCGATTCGCACCTGTCGATCAGTCCCAGCGCACTGACATTTGCAAGCCTCCTCAAACCCGCGGGAACGTCGACCTCCCATCAAGTGACCGTCACCAATGCGGGGCCCTTGTCGGCGACGTATTCCGTTTCGGAGGTGAGCTTTGGCTATCCGATCAGCGCGATCACGCGCACTGGGCCGACCGGCCTTCCACTGGTTGGGTCCGGGCAGACGGCGGATGCGTTTGTCGTCAACGCCGCGTTGGATCAACTCGGGAACTATGGCGTCAACTACAAGCTGAATAACGAGAGCGACGCGAACGACAACACCAACAACCTGGATAGCACGATCAGTGTGTTCGCATATGTCGACAGCGCCCCGAAGCCCGCGGCGCTGTATCACGATAGCCTTTTGCCCGGCGTGTCTGACCTCGACAATGTTGTCCTCGGGCCTACCACAACCAGCGGGCCGATCACTCCGGCTAACCCTGTCGCCACCGCACAGGTCGACTTTGAAAACCAGTATTCGGCCGGGTCCAATACGGCCAACGCTCGCATTGTCTCTCGTATCCCCTCATCCAGCTTGTTTACGGCGGCGGGCGCGGCTGCCGGCACGGACCTTCACGCCGGGCCGAATATCCGGATGACGGATACTTATTCCTTTGACACCACTGGCCGACTCAACGGGTCGTACAGTGCGACCGTGACGACGAAGTTTGAGTCGGGATTCGCGGCCGGGACGGACCATCCGGAAACTGGCGTTGACGGTGTGCAGATTGATGACGCCGACACGTATGACGTCATCACGCACCTCTATGTCGACGTGACCAGCAGCACCGCCGGCGGCACCGCGCCGATCGCGGCCAACGGTACGTTGAAAGGACTTGGTTCCACTTCGTCGGGGGGGACAAAGGCCACGCTGCTCGACGGGACCGCGGGGGCGTCGGGGGCGAATGTCTCCATTTCCTTTACGCCCAACGCCAACTTCAATATCAACGGGTTGCAGGCGATCGGCGACGGCGTCCAGCTCTCGGGCACTTCCCTTATCCCGGTGGCACTTCAACTTAGTTACACGGAGGCGGATCTTCTGGCCGCCGGATATACGCCCGCGTCTGTGATCACACTTGAATGGCAGGATTTTCCGGGTCACTGGACGAATGCGGTGTCCGGCAACATCGCCAGCCACAGTTCGCAATTTTATAACGTTCCGTACGACTCGTCTTACTTTGTGCTCGGCAACTACGGCTATTTTTACGACACGGCCACTAATACTGGCACGGCGTGGGCGGTCATTGATCACAACTCCGATTTCGCGCTTGGTGGTTCTCCGGTTCCCGAGCCTTGCTCCCTTGCCCTTTTTCTTCCCACGGCTTTCCTGCTGCGTCGGCGGCGATGATTGGGTGGTTGGGCGTTCCAGCAGTTGTGTCGTTGCGGCGTTACTTGCTCGGCGAAACGCGCTCCGCTGCGCAGGCTCCGCGTCGCGGCTACTAAACGGGTTGGTTGCGGTCTGAATCGCGTGACACTTGCAGGTAAGAAAATGCTTGCCGCCAAGGGCACCAAGTTGGGACGTGGTTGGTCGAATTGCGATTGTTTTGCTGCTGGCGGTTGAAGGGGGGATATCAGATTTCGAATTTCAGATTTTGGGGGCATGGTGGTTCGACTTTGGTCGCACGGTGTTGTTGTCGAAGTGCAGTTATCGGCCATAATTGAACGACATGAACCTCACGCATCTGCCGTCGATTGTTGTTGCTCGAATTGTTTATGCCGTGTCCTTGCTCTGGCTATGTTTGCCAGGCGGGACGTCGGCGGCTGATGTGGCGTCAGTGTTGAAAGAGGGCGACCGGATTGTGGTCGTTGGGGACAGCATTACTGGGCAGAGCGTGGGGAAAAATGGTTATGTCGGCATGATGCAGGAGGCGCTGCTTGCGGCGCATCCCGGTACGAAGACGACGCTTACTGCTCTGGGCGGGAGCGGTCAGAACGTTGGATCGTGGGTTGGGGTTGAGAAGGACAGCCGCGAACGACATTTCAATCTGGATGTGCCCAATGTCGATGTGAAGGCGACGCTGGATGGAGGAGCGGAAGTCGTCATCATCATGCTTGGCATGAACAACGTGCTGCGCCCAGATACCGGGAACACGCCGGAGGCCGTGGATGGGTGGGCGGGGAATTATCGGAAGCTGATTGTTGCATTGCAGGAGCGAACCAAGGCGCGCGTGATTGCTTTGGCAACGCCCACGCTTTGTACCGAGGATTTTGCGTCGCCGAAGAACGTGCTGATGGATCAGATGAGCGCCGCGATGGTCAAGCTGGCGGCCGAGATGCACTGTGTCATCCTTCCGGTACGCGATCGTTCGAAAGAGGCGCTGATCGAGGGGCGATCGCGGAAGTCTGACTTTCATCTGTCGACGGACTTCGTTCATCCGCAAGCCATTGGCCACCTGGCGATTGCCACGGGAATGCTGGAGGGATTGGGCGAGAGCGCGGCCGCGAAGGCGATGAACGACGATCGCGCTGCGCAACTGTGGAAAGCGGTGGAGGTGAAGGGGCCGTCCGTTTCCTACCTGTTTGAACCCGTTGGAGAACCGGCGGCCGACAGCGATGAGCACACGTTTAAAATCCGGTACTGGGCCCGTGATGCGTCTGGTTCTATCGCGCGGGCGGCCAAAGTGACCTTGAAACTTCCCGAGGGGTGGACGGCGTCGCCGGCCGCGATTGACGCGGCTCAGGGCGAATTTACGGCACGTGGCCGACTCGATCATCTACGCAACGTGTTAACGGTGGCGGCTGAGTGGGACGGGGCCACGGCAACGTCGGACGTCGTTATCCCGGCCGGGTGGATTGTGGGCGTCGGCAATTTTGGGCGGGAGGGGTGGATCGATGACAAGGGGATGAAGTTCGATCCGACGAAGGGGCACATGGCGATTGACGAGGGTCTGTGTCGTGGGATTGGATTCGACAAGGCTGTCGTGGTTACGCCGACGGCCAACTGGCATAAACAGATTGGTTGGAAGCGGTATGTCGCCAGCCTCAACTATCCGGGCGGCGCGGATCCGGGCAGCATCGATCTGTCGGCGGTGTCTTATTTCGGGGTTTTCGACGTGGCGTACGGCGCTCGCTGGATTTACAGCCCGACGGAACGATCGGTTCCGATGGAGTTCGATTCGCATACGTTTGCGGGTGATTATTACCTGTCGCTCTGGGTGAATGGTCAGGTCGTCCGTCAGTCGTGGGACCGAAAGGGAACGGCGGAGTTGAAGCTGAAAAAGGGGTGGAACGCGATCGTGTTCAAAAGCAACCATCTCGAATGGCAATGGCAGTTCGACATGAAGATAGTTGAATCGCCCGGGGATCACCTGGACGATCTGCGGTTTTCAACTGTCGCGCACCAGTGAACTGATGATAGAATGGCTTCACCATGAGCAGGAAGGACGACCAGTTTGAGCGGATTGACGCCATCATCGGAACGGACGGGGTTGACCATTTTGAGGACGCGGCGCGTCGGCTGTTCGAGCATCTGAACGCTCATTTGCAACTCCCGTGCGAAGTGAAGGGGACCCAGGATTTTCAGTGGGAGGAGGGGTATGTGATCGGCGGCATGAACCGGCAGGAGTATGAGACGCTCAAGAAAACCCAGCCGTCTTTCTCGGATCGTTATCGGCTGGTGTCGATCAAGTACGGTGTCTATTCGAAATGGATGATGCGCCGAGACGGGGAGATTGCGGCGAATGTCGAGCGTATCAGCGATGGAAAGAAGTTTGTGCTTGGGCTGTCGGAGCTGAAGGTGAAGGACAAGAAGTCTCCGAGTTTTAAGCTTGTTGAGGATTTTGCGGTGTTTTTCTGGAATTATCAGTGACGGGGGTGAGGAAAGCCGGAGTGGTCTTCGCAGGCGGGGCCGCGAGGATCAGCAGGCCGTTGCTGTCGCGGCTTATTTGCCTGCGCCTCGGCTAGGTCCTTCAGTCGCTGTCGCTCTATCAGGATGAGGATGAGGATGAGGTTCGTTTAGTAGTAATTGGATAGCCTGGTCCATGGCCTGGTAGTCGGCGTTTTGCTGGGCGTCTTCTGGTTTGCTGGACGGGTAGAACATGGTGCCGGGGTGGATAAAGCGGATGTTGTTGTGGCGGTCGACGAGGAAGGTGACGCTGGTGGCTTCGCGGCGGCCGGTAGTGAGGTAGAGTTTTTTCAGGACATCCCAGTTCTGGTCGATGGCGATTGGGCCGGGGTAGCCAATGCGGTGGGCGGCTTCGAGGATGGTTTTGTCGGGGACTTCGCGCGGCGGTTTGGGGTGGTAGACGGCTACGACCCGCAGGCCCTGGGGGGCGTATTTTTCGTTGAGTTTCTGGATGGCCGGCAGGGTGGCTTCGCAGAAGGGGCAGGTGTCGGTCCACCAGCGGTAGAGGGTGATGGAGTTGGCGGAGTCGAGGGGTTTGTTATCGGGGGTTTGGAGCCAGCGGGTGAAGTTCTGGTGGGTGAAGGGTTTATTGAGGAGGTCGAGGCCGGCGCGCGGAGTCGGGAGGGTTGTGGGTTGGGTGGATGGGGCGGCTTGGAGGGTGGTGGTTAGGAGTAGGAGGCAGAGGATTAGCGTGAGGAGAGTGGGCATGGGTGGATTGTAGGCGGGGAGGGGAAATGATTGCTATGAAGGGTTGTGGGTGAAGGTGAGGAATTTCAGATTTCATCCATTTCAGATTTGAGGATCGGAGAATGGGATCGGTTTTTGTCGTGGGACGTGGATCCTTCAGTCGCTGTCGCTCCATCAGGATGACGCTGTTATCATTCGTTGACTTTCATGGCGGCGTCTTTTTCTAATATCGTTTTGACGCTGCTGGCTCATCCGGATGATGCGGAGATTCTTTGTGGGGGGACTTTGATTCGGTTGCGGGCGTTGGGGTGGGAGGTTCATGTTGTTACTTTGACGGCCGGGGATTGTGGGACAGTTTCCTTGTCCGCCGCAGAGATTTCTGTGGTGCGGCGTGGGGAGGCGACTCGGGCGGCGGGGATGATTGGGGCGCAATATCATTGCCTGGAGGAGATGGATGGGTTTGTGGTTTACGACAAGGGAACGCTACGGAAAACGATTGATTTGTTTCGGCGGGTTGCGCCTTCGCTGGTGATTACGCATGCGGCGAAGGATTACATGATGGATCACGAGCAGACGCATCTGCTGGCGCGGGCGGCGAGTTTTGTTTTTGGTGCGCCGAATGTTTCGGAGCTGCCGCTGTTGGCCGGGAGTGGGGTTCCATATCTGTATTACTGTGATCCGATTGAGGGGATTGATCCGCTGGGGAATAAAGTTTCACCTACGACTTTTGTGGATGTGACTGATGTGATGAAGACGAAGGCGGCGATGCTGGGGTGTCATGCTTCGCAGCGGGAATGGCTGGCGGCGCATCATGGGATGGATGAGTACATCGACGCGATGAAGCGACATGGGCGTCAACGCGGGCGGCAGATGGGGGTGGAATATGCGGAGGGGTTTGTGCAGCATCGCGGGCATGCTTATCCGGCCGACGATCTGCTGGGGAAATTGCTGGCGAGGGAGAGTTGAACGCGATGGCGAAGACTTTGAATCTGATGAACACGTTGAAGGGGTCGCTGGTTGAGCATTTTTATCCGGCCGGCTGGGATCTGCGGAAGATGGATCGGTGTTGTGCGCTGGGGCTGAAGGGAGTGATGAAGCGGCGGCGGGAGTGGGATGTGGATTTTAAGCCTGTGCCTGTGAAGGATGTGGGGGAGATGGATGTGCGGATGGGGAATGCGATTGCGGATCAGATTGAGGGGACGCGGAAGGCCGGGAAGAAACTGGCGATTGTGTTGCCGGTGGGGCCGATGGGGATGTATGCGACGGTGGTGAAGCGGTTGAAGGCGAGCGGGACGGGGTGCGATCATGTGACGACGTTTAATATGGATGAGTGGTCGGATGCGAAGGGGAACACGATGGCGGGGGATCAGGCCGGGGGATTTGAGCATGCCATGGGGGAGGCGCTGTTTGGGCCGCTGGGGAAGTTGACGGTGCCGGTGGGGCAGAGGAATTTTGCGACGCGGAAGAATCTGCCGACGTATGGAGGGAAGATTGCGGAATTAAAGAAGGGCGGGGCGCGGCTGGTGACGGTGTATGGGATTGGGCGGGTTTGTCATATTGCGTTTTGGGAGCCGCAGTTGGCCGGGGAGTATTCGGCGGAGGAGTGGAAGGGGCAGACGCATCGGCTGGGAGTGGCGCTGCATCCGCTGACGATTGAGCAGAACAGCCTGCATAGTTTCATGAGCCGGTTTACGCTGATTCCCTGTTTTGCGAATACGATTGGGCCGGGGATTTTTTTGCAGAGCGATTTTTGTATTGGCGGGGCGGACGGGGTGTATCCGGAACGCGGGGCTTCGTGGCAGGGGATGAGTCTTTGTGTAACGTTGCAGTATGGGGCGACGCCCTGGGTGCCGTCTTCTTTTATGCCGGGGATGGCGGGGCGGTTATTTTTTGTGAAGCAGCTTGCTGGGCCTTTGGTGCCGGAGGCGCATTAGGAGAAGAGCTTTTTTAGCCACAGATGTTCACGGATGGCCACAGATGGAAAGAGGTTATATGCGTGATGGGAAACTTGGTGCGGCTATTTTTGGGGCTGGGTGGGTGGCCGGGGAGCATGCGCGGGCTTTTGAGAAGTGTGCGCGGACTCGGTTGGTGGCGGTGGGGAGCCGGCGCTTGGAGTCGGCTCGGAAGTGTGCGGAGTATGCGGGGGTGGCGGGGGCTTTTGTTACTACGGATTTTGATGAGATTTTGAAGCATCCGGAGGTGGACCTTGTTTCGATTACTACGCCGCCGGCGATGCATGCGGATTTGACTATTCGGGCGGCGCGGGCAGGGAAGCATGTTTGTATTGAGAAGCCGCTGGCGCTGGATTGGGAGAGTTGTCTGGCGATGCAGAAGGGGGTGAAGGCGGCGGGGGTGAAGACGGTGGTTTCGTTTTGTCTGCACTGGAACCCTTCGCTGATGAACACGCGGAGCTTGATCGATCAGGGAGCGGTGGGGCGGCCTTATTTTATTGAGGTGGATTACTGGCATGGGATGAAAAAGTGGTATCCGCAGTATCCGTGGTCGGTGACGAAGGAGGAGGGGGGATCGTCGCTGCTGTCGGCCGGTTGTCATGCGGTGGATGCGATGCGGTGGTTTGCGGGGAGCGGGAATGCGGTGGTGGAGGTTTCGGCTTATTCAGCGCCGCACTTCGGGAACAATCCAGACTGGGGATATGACCCGACGATTGTGCTGATGTGCAAGTTTGCGGATGGGACGATTGGGAAGACGGCCTCGATTCTCGACTGCGCGATGCCGTATCAGTTCAACGTGGACATCATCGGGACGCGCGGGGCTATTCGGGACAACCGGGTGTGGAGTGAGACGCTGTTTCCGGGGCAGACGGATTGGGCGAAGATTCCGACCATTCTGCCGGACAATGGGGATGTGACGCATCATCCGTTCAATGGGCAGATGGAGGCGTTTGCGGCGAGCATATTGGATGGGACGGCGGTTGGGCCGGATCTGGAGGATGCGATGAAGACGCACGAAGTGATATTCGCGGCGGAGCGGGCTGCAGAGACGGGGGCGGCGGTGAAATTGCCGTTTGGGCGGG
>JBBRHH010000236.1:0-8791 GCA_038222915.1 Tepidisphaerales bacterium | reverse complement strand
CGTGTCGTATCGCCTGCGGGCCGAGATCCCCGGCAAGTTCAGCGCCCTGCCCACCAAGGCCAGCGCGATGTATGCACCGGAACTCAAGGCCAATTCGGATGAGTTTAAGGTCGGGATCAGCGATTGATTCAATGACCTGTGAAGTTGGCGATCCAAAGGATAAGGGCAGGCATTGTGCCTGCCCTTGTTCGTATGAGGAGTGTTTTTTCGAATTACTTCTTGAACGAAGCGGCGAAGTCGGTGACGGTGCCTGCGCGCTTTTCGAGTTTCTTTTTGCCGCCGTACTTGGCGATGTTTTCCTTGATGAACTTTTCGTAGATATCGGCGTTTAAGGGCAGTTCGACGGACTTGTGTGTTAGGCCAGAGAGGATCATGGCGTTGCCGATTTCGAGGCCGCGGACGCCTTCTTCGCCGCGGGCGATCAGGGGCTCGTCGTGAAGGATGGCGCGGACGAAGTTTTGGGTGACGACCTGGTGGCCGGTGGCTTGTTTGTCGTCAAAAGGAATGTCGATCGTCCATGTCTCGGGCGATGGGAACGATTCGGGGCTGTTCTCACGGATGTCGCGGACACTCTTGCGCGTGCGGGAAAAAGTGAGCTTGCCGGAATCGGCAACGATCTTGCCGAAGTCGCCGGCGATTTCGAGGCGGTTGGAGCCGGGGGCCTCGCCGGTTGTGGTGATAAAGTGGCCGATCGCGCCGTTGGAATATTCGAGAATCGCGCTGACCTCGTCCTCGACTTCGATCGGATGCGTCTTGCCGAGGCTGGCGACGGCGGTAACGCGGTTGGGCATCATGTCGGGAATCCACTGAAGCAGGTCGAGGTTGTGCGGGCATTGGTTGAGCAGGACGCCGCCGCCTTCTCCGGCCCAGGTGGCACGCCAGCCGCCTGATGCGTAGTAGGTCCAGGTGCGGAACCATTCGGTGACGACCCAGGTGATGCGGGTGATGTCGCCGAGCTCGCCGCTCTGAACGATCTCCCTGAGCTTGCTGTACATCGGGACGGTGCGGGTCTGGTACATCAGGCCGAATTTCAGGTGCGGCTTTTTGGATTTGGCGAGGTTCAGATCGCGCGCAGCCCCGACGGTGACGGCCACCGGTTTTTCACAAAGAACATGGATGTCATGATCGAACGCGGCCTTGGCGATGTCGGGATGATGATAGTGCGGCGTCGCGATGATGATCGCGTCGACCGTTTCCGATTCCAGAAGGTCTTCGTACCGGGGAAATGACTTGACGTTATGCCGCTCGCCGAAGCGCTTGACCTTTGATTCGTCGATGTCGCTGATGGCCGTGAGGGTTGCGCCCTCCACGGAGTTCAAATAATCGACATGGTGGGAGCCCATGTTTCCGAGGCCGATCACGCCAAAACGCACTTTGTCCATTGGTGTTGATTCCAGGTTTGAATGTTATGTCGCCGAAGGAGTGAATAAAGGGGAACGGATGGCATGTCAAATGGATTTACAGCCGAGGTGCGTTCGGGTGACAAATCGGACGCATGGTATCATCAGCTGATGGTTCGAATTCGTGAAATTACCGACCCGGATTTACGTGCGCGGGTGCTTGAGGCGTTGGCGGGGGTGCGCGGGTGTTCGATCGCTGCGATCCCCGATTGGTTTGAACTTGACGACGCCGATTTTGTCGATCTGCTGAATCTGTTGAAGGAGGAGGACATGGGAGACGGTCCTGACGACCCGCGCATGTAGCTGGCTGAGGATTTCCGGCGATGCTCGATCGGTTGGCGGGAAGCGGCCGTTGTGAGGGGAGGATAAACGACGGGCCGTGTATCATTGGTGGATGGGACTGGAACTGGACAATCAGGCTCCACGGTATGTTGTTGGGATCGACCTGGGTACGACCAACTCGGCCGTCGCGTTTGTGGATACGGCTGCGAAGACCTGGTTGGTTGTGGATTTGGCGACGCCGCAACTGGTCGCGCCGGGGCAGGTGGAGGCGCGGGAAACATTGCCTTCTTTTTTATACGAAGCGACGGAAGCGGAGGCGGCCGGCGGCGCGTTGCGGATGCCGTGGGACGCGGATGCGCCGCGGTTCGTGGTGGGGGCGTTTGCACGAGATCAGGGAGCGGCCGTGCCGGGGCGATTGGTCGTGTCCGCGAAATCCTGGCTTAGTCATGGGGGCGTCGATCGGACGGCAGCGCTTCTCCCATGGCACGGTGCAGCCGATGTGGAGCGGGTGTCACCGGTCGAAGCCAGCCGGCGTTACCTGGCGCATATCCGGGCGGCGTGGGATAATCGTTTTCCATCGTATCCGCTGGCGGAACAGGATGTCGTCCTGACCGTGCCCGCCTCGTTTGATGAAGTTGCGCGCGAGTTAACCGTGGAGGCTGCGACAAGCGCCGGGATCGCGCGGGTGGTGTTGCTCGAGGAACCGCAGGCCGCGTTTTATGCCTGGATCAACGCGCAGGGCGAGCGGTGGGAGAAACAGGTTGAGGCGGGACAGACCATTTTGGTGTGTGACATCGGCGGCGGGACTTCGGACTTTACGCTGATCCGCGTACGGCGCGGCGACGCTGGGAAAATAATCTTTCATCGGGTGGCAGTTGGCGAACACCTGATTCTCGGCGGCGACAATCTGGATCTGGCACTGGCGCATCATGTTGAACAGAAACTCAATGAGCAGGGACGGGCGAAGTTGGATCCGCGGCAGTGGGGACAACTGGTGCGGAGTTGCCGGGTCGTCAAGGAGACGCTGCTTGGTCAGGACCCGGGGGAGCGCGCGGTAATCAATATCTCGGCCGGTGGATCGCGACTGATTGGCGGCGCAATCCAGATCGACGTGTCTCGCGATGAAGTGGAGAAGCTGCTGGTTGACGGTTTTCTTCCGAATGCAGAAATCGACGATCGACCTTTGAGCCGGCGATCGGGGTTTCAGGAGTTTGGACTTCCGTATGCGCCGGATGCGGCGATCACGCGGTACCTGGCTGCGTTTCTGCGTGCGCATGGTAGGGAGGGCGAACACGCTGCGCGGCCGGATCTGATTTTATTCAATGGGGGGCTCTTTGAGTCGCCGGTGTTGCGTGCGCGATTGCTGGAGGTTTTGGGCGGATGGTTTCAGGGAGAGGCGTGGACGCCGGTTGTTTTGGATAATGATCGCCTCGATCTGGCGGTGTCGCGGGGCGCGGCTTATTACGGAATGGTTCGGCGCGGCTTTGGTGTGCGCATCTCCGGCGGCCTTGCTCATTCATATTACATTGGTGTGGAAGAGGCTGGCCACGGGCAGGAGCGTAAGGCGATTTGTCTTTTACCGGCCGGTGTGGAAGAGGGGCAGGATGTCGATCTTTCGGGCCGTCGATTCGATCTGCTGATCCGTCAGCCGGTTGAGTTTCCGCTGTATGTTTCGAGCACGCGCACCGTCGATAAGCCTGGCGCTCTTCTCGCTGTTGATCCGGAGCAGATGACGGCGCTGCCGCCGATACGGACAGTGCTGCAATCGGGGCGGCAGACGGCGGCTGATACGGTCACAGTCAATCTGCACGCGCGACTTACGGAGATTGGCACGCTTGATCTGTGGTGTGCAGAGGCGCAGGGTGATCGGAAATGGCGACTGCAGTTTGATGTGCGATCGGCGGTGCGTTCCGATGTTGCCGAGCATGAAGGAGCCGGTGAGGCCGAGGGCGTGGTGGATGAGGGGACGGTGGCGAGGTGTGATGCGCTTATTCGTGCAAGTTTTGCACGCAACGAAAATGGAAATACCGATCGGCCGGAAGGGTTGGTGAAGCGTCTGGAAGAGGCGACGGCGATGTCGCGTCATGAATGGCCGTCGACGTTGATGCGGGGTTTTTGGAAGACGCTGATGGATGTGGTGGCTGGGCGGCGGCTTGGGGAGAATCATGAAGCGCGCTGGCTGAACCTGACGGGTTTTTCTTTGCGGCCGGGGTATGGTCTTGCTGTCGACGATTGGCGGGTGGCACAAAACTGGAGGCTGTTCGGGGCCAAGGTGATTCACGCCAGGAATGAACTGTGCCGCGCCGAGTGGTGGATTCTGTGGCGGCGGATCGCGGGCGGTCTAAGCCTTGGGCAACAGCAGACGTTGGCCGAGCCGCTTTTGGCTGCGATGCGGTCGAAGGTTAAAAAGCCGGCGACATCCGCAAAGATTGGTCCGCATGAGCTTGCGGAAATGTTGCGTGTGCTGGGAGCGCTGGAACATTTGAAGCTGCCGATGAAGGTGGAGATCGGCGATTTACTGGTGGAACTGCTGGGCCGCGAGAGGATCGCGGCGATACGAGAAGCGGCGATGTGGGCGATCGGAAGACTTGGCGCGCGTGTGCCTGTGTATGGACCGTTGAACGCAATGATTGGTGTTGACGTTGTCGAGGGATGGGCCGGTGCACTGATGCAAACGAAGGACGTTGGGCAGGGGGGTGGGTTTTCGCTGGTGCAGATGACGCGCATGACTGGCGATCGGTATCGCGATGTGTCTGGAGCGACACGTGAAGCGGTGTTGCAGTGGCTGGAAAAAAACGGTGGGAACGAACATTTTGCGCAGCTTATTTTAAAGGGCGGCCGACTGCGGGAACAGGAGCAGCGGAGCGTGTTCGGAGAAAGTTTGCCGCGCGGATTGCGGATTGATTGATGGCGGATGAACGATCAACGCCCTGTCATATGACGTATAGTATTCGATGGAGGCGTAGTCAGCGGCTGCGCAGCCTTGTTTCTCGCGTCGGTCTGAGTCATTTATGCCACATTTGAGGAAGAATATCTTCCGCGCGGCGCTTGCATTGGCCGTTTGGTTCTGCGCGATGCCGGCGGCGGCGTGCAACGTGCCGGTGTTTCGGTACGCGCTGGAGCGGTGGCCGGCGGGGGCGTATCAGATGACCGTATATCGCTCGGAAGATATTTCCCGCGAGCAGCAGAGCCTGATCGAGGCGGTGCGCAAGGGGACTGGGCTTGCCGTCAATGCCAATCTCCTGGCTGACGACGTGAACGTCTCACATTTGCTGAATGGCTTGGTCGTCCCCGCCGTCGAATCGGCGCTGCCCCTGGTGAGCGTTCAATATCCTGCGACCGAACCCAACGTGCCGGTTGCATGGACCGGGGGATTGGTGACGGGTGAGCTGAACACGCTCCTCGACTCGCCGGCGCGCAGGGCGATTTCCCAGAAATTGATGACCGGCACATCGGCGGTTTATGTGTTGCTCGAGGGCGGCGATGCTGAAAGGGATTCGGCTGCCGCGACGATGCTGGCGGAGCAACTGAAAAAGATGGAAGGCGAAATTGTGTTGCCCGACCTCACCGACCCGAACGGCGCGGGTCCCGGAGGCGAGCAGGTTGATCTGCTCTCCAACCTTCCGTTGAAAGTTGGATTTGCGATTGTGCGCATTTCGCGGACCGATCCGGCTGAGCGGCCTTTTGTCCGGATGTTGACCGGGATCGATCGCAAGTTGATCGAAGAATCCGGCCCGGCGGTGTTCGCCGTTTTTGGACGCGGGCGTGCAATGCCGCCCATGTTTGGCGCTGAACTGACGATTGACAACGTGCGGGCCGTGGCGCGATTCCTTACCAGCTCTTGCTCGTGCGAGGTGAAGGAGTTGAATCCCGGCGTGGACCTTTTGATTGCCGCTGATTGGAATTCGCTGATCGAGGGGCGGACGCCGATTGTCCGGCCGGCATTGATCAAGGGTGGCACCCCGGTTCCGATCCCACCAGGATTGTCGGCGGTCGCCGCCGTCACGACGCAGCCTTCCGCCGCTGCTCAAGATTCCGGTGCGACCCATTACACTGCATTTTCATCGATCGTTCATCTGGATATGAGATTGGTTGGAATTGGCCTGGCGACCGCGGTTTTGGTTTTGACTGGTCTCGTGCTGCTGCGCCGCGCAGCACGTTGAGATGACACTATGAATAAAAGACTGCCGATGCGTGCTGGCCGAGCCAATCTTGCCTGGCTTTTGTTCCTGACGTCGATCGTTGCCATCGCCGCGCTGACGGTGTTCTTGTTCGTCGACTTCCATGGAAAGTCGCATGCGGCCCCCGGCGGCGCTGCCCAGCCGACGCTTCTCGTCTATTGCGCCGCCAATGTCCAGAAGCCGGTGACGTCGATTGCCAAGGATTATGAAAAAGAAACAGGTGCGAAAATTGAGCTCCAGTTTGGCCCTTCACAGGTGCTGTTGACCAGTGCCCAGGTGAGTAAGAAGGGCGACCTGTATATTCCATCCGACGACAGCTATATCGGGATCGGCAAACAAAAGGACATGATCGCCGAGGTAATTCCGCTGGCGCGGCAGTCTCCGGTGCTGGGGGTGAAAAAGGGAAATCCTAAAAACATACAGTCGCTCCAGGATATTCTGACCGGCGATGTTCGGCTCTCCCAGGCGAATCCGGAGACGGCCGCCATTGGCAAAGTTGTTCGCTCGGCTCTTGTGAACAGCGGGAACTGGGACGCGATCAAGGCGAAGACGATCGTTTTTCAAGCGACGATCAGCGACGTAGCCAACGACATCAAGATCGGTTCGGTGGACGCCGGATTCTTGTACGATTCGACGGTGCGGCAGTTTGAAGGCCTGGACATGGTCAAGATGCCGCAGTTGGACAATCTCGTGTCGGCGGTGCCCGTTGCGGTGTTGAAGAGCACGATTCAACCGACCGAAGCCTTACGCTTCGCCCGGTATCTTGGCGCGAGTGACAAAGGCCTGGCAACGTTCAAGAAGATGGGGTTTGAGGTTGCGGACGGCGACGTCTGGGCGCAGACGCCGCAACTGAACATGTTTGCCGGCGCGATGCTCCGTCCGGCCATCGAGCAGACGATCCAGGCATTCGAAGAGCGTGAAGGGGTGAAGATCACCCGCGTTTACAATGGTTGCGGAATTTTGGTTTCGCAGATGAAGGCCGGGCAGCATCCCGACGCGTATATCGCCTGCGATACAACGTTCATGAATCAAGTCGCGGATTTGTATCTCGACACGTCCGACATCTCCAGTAACCAGTTGGTGATTCTGGTTCCCAAGGGCAACCCGCACAATGTCAAGTCATTGAAAGATCTCGGAATGCCCGGCCTACGCGTCGGCGTTGGACACGAGAAGCAGTGTGCATTGGGCGCGCTCACCAAGCGAACCATGGACACCGTTGGTGTTACCGACGAGATCACCAGGAACATCAAGGTGCAGGTCCCGACGGGCGACATGCTGGTGAACGAACTGCGGACCGACGCGCTGGACGCGGTCATCGTCTACATCAGCAACGCGGCGGCGGCCGGCGACAAGGTTGAGGCGATGGCGATCGACGTACCGTGTGCGACGGCGATTCAGCCCATGGGCGTGGGCAAGGAGTCGCAGTACAAAAATCTGATGGGACGCTTAATGGATCAGATCAAGTCTGAGGATTCCAAGCGGCGATTCCAAGCCATGGGATTTGGGTGGAAAGTGGCCGCACCGTGACCGACGCGGCGATTCCGCAGGATCAGGTCTCCGCAGATGCGACACCGCAATCGGCCTGGTGGTGGCGCATGCTGTGCTATGCGAAGCCTCATTCACGCGGATTGTCGTTCACAATGGTCCTTACGCTGATTGGCGTGGGGCTCGACATCCTGAAACCGTGGCCGCTCAAGCTCATTGTCGACCGCGTGCTGACGGTGCGCCACGGCGCTGTCGACCGCGGCTGGCTCGGGGCCTTGCCGGGCGCTGGCAATACATCGCTAATTCTGGCATGGCTCGCAGGCGCAACGATTTTGATTTTCCTGCTTCGGCAGATCGTCTCGATTGCACTTGCACACGTGCAGGCCGATCTGGGCGGCCGGATGATTGCCGATCTG
Source organism: Tepidisphaerales bacterium (assembly GCA_038222915.1). Taxonomy (GTDB): domain Bacteria; phylum Planctomycetota; class Phycisphaerae; order Tepidisphaerales; family Tepidisphaeraceae; genus JBBRHH01. The sequence goes on along the minus strand of JBBRHH010000236.1, from coordinate 1,027 downwards.
GGGAACGATCTGTTCGGCCATCTCCAAGGGTTGTCGCTTGTGTTTCATGGGCGAAATCGCACCGGCGATCTTGTCCGCCGCGTCACAACCAACACCACTTGCGTGCGCGATCTGATCCTGTGGGTCGTGCTTCCGGCCGTCACTTCATTCATCAGCCTGATCGCAATGTTCGTCGTCCTGTGGCGGATGGACTGGCTGCTGTCGGCGGTCGCGATCGCGGCGGCGATTCCGCTTTCGATTCTCATCCGCTATTTCTCCACTTCGATGAGCGAGCGAAGTTATGCCCAGCAGGAATTGCAGGGGCAGATCATGACCTTGGCTGAGCAGACGCTGACCGCGCTGCCGGTCGTTCAGGCCTTTAGCCGCGAAGAGCATCAGGACCGGAGCTTTCAAAGCCTCTCCGATCGCACCATTGAAGCGTCGCTTCGCGCAACGGCGTCGCAGCTTCAGTTCAAAGTTGCGACGGGCACGGTGACGGCTTTGGGCACGGCGGCCGTCATTCTGATCGGCGGCCTGCACGTTTTGCGCGGGTCACTCTCTCTGGGCAGCCTGCTCGTGTTTCTTGCCTATCTGATTTCGCTTTATTCACCGCTTGAAACGCTGGCGTATTTGTCCGGGAGTTACGCGGGCGCGCAGGCCGCCGCCCGGCGTGTGTTGGACTTGCTGGATTCGCAAGAAGGCGTGCGCGAGTCGCCGGATGCGAAACCGCTTGCTGACTTGGCTGGGCCACGCGGCCATATCGTTCTGGAGAATGTGACGTTCGGCTACGAAAAGGATCGCGCGGTTCTCAAAGAGGTCAATCTCGAAGCACGCCCTGGCCAAACCATCGCCCTGGTTGGCCCCACCGGTGCGGGAAAGAGCACACTGGTCGGGCTGATCCCGCGATTCTTTGATCCCTGGAAAGGGCGGGTTTTGCTGGAAGGGCAGGACATTCGCACGCTGACGCTGGCAAGCCTTCGCGGCGCTGTCGCGCTGGTATTGCAGGATCCGTTCCTACTGCCGCTGAGCATTGCAGACAATATCGCAT
>JBBRHH010000235.1:0-8815 GCA_038222915.1 Tepidisphaerales bacterium | reverse complement strand
CGGTCCAACCGGGATGGGCGGCGGCGATTTTGCCGGCCTGGAAGTTGTGTTCGCGGACAAAGAGGGTCTGGACGGCGGTGAGCTCGACATTCTCGTTGGCGCGGACGTCGCCGGCGAGGAATAGCTTGCTGTCGGCAACGATGTGGGCGTCGTTGGCGTTGGCGAGGAGGCCGGTGTTATACGGCAGGAGATCGCCAGCGCTGGTGCGCATTTTGCCGCCGGAGAAGGTGCGCAGGGCGGCGGCGCGGGTGGCGTCGGAGCCGTAGACCATCGAGCCGTCGAGGAACGAGGTGATGACGTTGGCCTGCTGCCGCGGGTTGCTCTTGCTGGTGCCAGTGGTGGCGTCGTAGGTGGAGCGGGTGAAGTCGATCGTTTTGGCGCCGGTGGAGTTGGGATCGAAATAGGCGTCGCCGGTGGGGACGGCGATGTTGAGTGTTTCGCTCGTGCCTGCGGGGGTGAGGTCGATGTCGTGATCGATGAACTGGCCGAAGAGGTAGACGAAATCGGAGAGGTGGCGGTTGTTGGTGATGTCGGTGGTTTGGGTGCTGAGGGTGTTGCTGATGAGCCGGGCGCTGGGGCGGCTTACGCCCGCGGGGGATGAGATGCCGTCGGTGTAGCCAACGGGGCCGACACGCAAGAGGTCAACGCCCGCGCTTCCCCAGGTGGAACGGGCGAGGTTGTTGCCCGTGCCGTCGATGGCGCGGATATCGGCCGACATGAGCCGGCGATCCTCCAGTTGTTCGACCGCCAAAGAAAGTTGTCGCCGGGCGGACGCACGCTGCGACCGCGAAAACATAGTGTGGGACATACGAATCTCCTTTCGCCTTGGCCGTTTGAAGTAAACGGTTTACGAGAGGGATTCTGACTTGGGGAACCTGAAGGCAAGATGAAGAGGGTGCGGGAAATTAATTTCGCAGCGCGCAAAAATAAATCGTTGTTCGAACGAGCTCAAAAAACCGTCACGCAATCTGCCGCAGGCGCTGGTGGGTCTTCGCTCGCAGGATTCCCGGCAGGACGTAGTCTCTGGCGACGACGTCCCAGGACATGCCTTGCGCGAGGCAATAGCCGCGCTCGATGTACTGCTCGAACTGCTGGGGCGTGCGCGGGAGTCGCGATATTAATTCCTGTGCTACTTGTTTTGACACTGTGGTCTCGATGGCGTCGCGTTCTTGTTTTCCAATGGCGAGCAGTTGTTCGGGTCGCATTTCCTGGAGGTTTAATTCTGTGTAGTCGGCGACGATGACGTTCGGGGTGCCGGTTGGGCCGGCGACTTTTTCGACGAAGCCGGCGCAGCCGCAGATGTTGGTGAAGATGCAGATTCCGCCGAAGCTGATGGGTTCGACCTGGGCGATGCCGAAGGGTTCGTAGATGCTTTGGCCGAATTCGGCGTCGGAGCCTTTGCGGATGTCCATGAACTCGGTGTCGACGGGGAGGCGCTGGCCGCAGGCGCGTTGGTCGAAGCCGAACTGGTTGATGAAGACGACTTTGGTGTTGCGTGAGCGGGCGTTGAACTCTTGGACTCCCTGATAGAACCCGGCCTCGCCGCTGGAGAGATCGGAGCCGCCTTCGCGGTGGACGACCGGCCAGTGGTAGGACTGTTCCATGCGGCGGATGTCTTCAGGGCGGCGGGGTGGAGCGTCGGTGCTGAGGACGTACATGACGGCCGTCTCGTTGCGTTCGCGGAGGAGGGCTTCGACATGTTCGAGGACGCGGAGATCGCGCCACAATCCCTTGCTTGGGACTAAGCGGGTGACGTGGGAGAAGACGTAATCGGGCAGGTAGCCGAGGAGGTTGTTGCAGTAGCTGCGCAGCTTGTGGCGGCTGCTCATTTTTTCTTCGACGCTGATTTTCCAGCAGGGGACGCCGTTGTAGGCGAGCTGCGAATCGACGTGGAGGAAGTCGCCGCCGAGGAAGCGGAATTCCTTCAAGACGTAGTCGCCGACGGCGAAGATTTCGTCCATGTATTTCGTGGCTTTGACCAGCGCGTGTTTGTAGAAGCCGCTTTGGTCGCCGAAGACGTCGTCGACGTATTGGCCGCTGGCCATTCCGGTGCGCATGGCGTTATAGAACATGGTGTCGTGGCCGGGGTGCCCTTCGACGATGCGGCGCATGGTGGCGACTTCGTGGGCGTGGAAGATGGTGCGGAAGTTGCCGCGTTCGCCTTCGAGGATGGCGGCGAGGGCAGTGGGGACGCCCATGTATTCGTGCGAGAGGATAACTGCTGGCTCGGTTGTGATGCCTGCGCCCAGGGCGTGAAGGCAGGCGATGGCCGGCGGGCCGAGGCGGACGTATTGCTCGTAATCCCAGATGTTTTCGTACTTGCCGCTGTCGATATTGAAGCGTTTCCAAAGGTCGAACTTGAAGGCGTCGAGCTTGCCTTTGTCGAAGCGAGAGACGTCGATCAGGAGCACTTCCGGGGTGCTGCCGATGCCGGTGGCCTTGTCGACGAACTTGCGGCGGCCGTAGACGATGGAGACGTCGAACTCTGCTTCGATCTCGCGGAGCTTATTGGCGAGGGGGGTGCGGAAAATGTTGTCCATGCTCGAGTAGAGGACTTCACCGCCTGCGCCGAGACGGAGTTCGCCGTGCGCGTCGGTCGGCCAGAAGGGGCCGACGAGGATGTTGCGGGAGACCTGGTCGAGATAGACACGGCTGGTGAAGAGGCCGTTCAGGACTGCGCCGATGCCGCCGATCTTTTCGATGGCTTCGTGGGTGACGTGTACGACTGTGTGCATGCGTTTCTACAGCTCCTGATGTCGCGCGGCGATGAGGGATTAGTATAGAAACGAATCGGTTGCCCACCAGCATTTGCGTGAGGGGCGGCGGCGGCGTCAATTTTCAACGGGGGGCGATTATCACTGGAGGGCGGGCTGCGCGATGGTCTTTTGCGCGGTGGAGGCATCCGCGATGAACGTTTCCATGGCGTCGCGGGCGTCGCCGTCGAGCATTTGGGTGGGCGGATGTTTCATGGTGTAGGCGGAGACGGATTCGATGGGACCGGCGAGGCCGCGCTCGCGGGCGAGCTTGCAACACCGAATGGCGTCGACGACGACGCCGGCGCTGTTGGGGGAATCTTCGACGCTGAGGCGCAGCTCGAGATTCATGGGGACGCCGCCGAAACCGGTGGCTTCGATGCGGAGGAAGCAGACTTTGTTGTCCTTGAGGAATTTGACGTAGTCGCTTGGGCCGATGTGAATCTGGCCTTCGTCGAGCGGGACGTTCAACTGGCTTTGGACTGCTTCGGTCTTGCTGATCTTTTTGCTGCTGAGGCGCTCGCGGGCGAGCATGTTGAGGAAGTCGGTGTTGCCGCCGACGTTGAGCTGATAGGTGCTGTCGATCTTCAGGCCGCGATCGGCCAGCAGGCGGATGAGGGTGCGGTGGGTGATGGTTGCGCCGACTTGTGCCTTGACGTCGTCGCCGACGCAGGGGATCCCGCGGCGGGTGAACTCGCGCGACCAGACTGGATCGGAGACGATGAAGACGGGGACGCAGTTGACCATGCTGACGCCGGTGTCGAGGCAGGCGCGGGCATAGTGTTCGGTGGCTTTTTGTGCGCCGACGGGCATGTAGTTGACGAGGATTTCGGCGCCAGAGTCGCGAAGGGCTTTGGCGACATCGACGGGCGATTCGGTGGAGGGTTCAAAGCGCTCGGCGGAGGTGTAGTCGTCCATGTGGCCGGCGATGCCGTCGAGGACCGGGCCCATCTGTACATGGACGCTGCCCTTGCCGAGATGTCTCTGGAAAATTGTTGTGTTGTTGGGGGCTGCAAGAATTGCTTCTTCGACGGTGCGGCCAACCTTGCGGCGGTCGATGTCGAAGGCGGCGACGACGTCAAGATTTTCGACGCGATAGCCGCCGAGGTCGGGGTGCATGAGGCCGACTTCGTCGGAGTGGCCGTTGTTTTGACCGGCGGCGTAATAGGCGATGCCTTGCACCAGCGAGCTGGCACAATTTCCGACTCCGGCGATGGCGATCCTGATGTTGCGCATGGTTGTCCGATTCGATCGATCCGCTGTCGGCGCATGTGAAAGTTCGCTGGCCCGTTTCCGATCCTCCGGAAGGGCAGGGAGGGCCGATATTTCTTCCCTCGCTCACGCGCGTTGAACAGCAATTGTACGCCGGTTTTGGGACAAATGTTGTGATTTCAAGAATGTACTGTTCCGGTGTCCTCCAATATGAGCTCGGCGAGCATTTCTATATTGCCCTGGCCGCCTTTTATGGGACTTTGGGTGATTTTGCGGAGGTCGAAACCGGCCGCCTGAATGTCCTGCGTCACCCCTTCGATAACCTCCGTTAATCTTTCCTCGGGGAGGACGCCTTTTCGGAGGAGTTTTCGGTCGGCTTCATAGTGGGGCTTGATAAGCGAAACGACGAGACCGCCCGGGGAGAGCATGCGTCCGGCGGCCGGGAGGATGTTGCGCTGGCGGGTCCAGGCGACGTCGATGGTGATGAGTGAGACGGGTTCGGGGAGGGTGGCATGCATAGCGTTGGTGCGTTCCATCACGACGACGCGCGGGTCGTTGCGGAGTTTCCAGTCGAGAACGCCGTAGCCGGTGTCGATGGCGTAGACGCGGGCCGCGCCACGCTGGAGGAGGCAGTCGACGAAGCCGCCGGTGTTGGAGCCGAGGTCGGCGCAGGTTTGGCCGGTGGGGTCGATGAGGAAGGTGTCGAGGGCGTGTTGGAGTTTCTGGCCGGCTCGGGAGACGAAATCGGGCATGCGGGTATTCTAAGGGAACGCCGCAGTTGGAACCTTTGGCCTTGTCCGCGTTCGGGAATATTCTCGGCTACAATCGGGGCAGAGAAATTTTATGCAACCCTTCCGCGGCCTGATCCTCCTCTCTTGTCTGTTAGTCGCGTTGCATAGCGTTCCAATATATGCAGCGGATTTCAAGCTTCAGCCGCTGCCGGGGGATCTGGATGAGCGGATCAATAAGGGGCTGGCCTATCTTGCCCGCCAGCAAAAGGCGGATGGGTCTTTTGAATCTGAGGGGAGTCCGGCGGCGATGACGGGGCTTTCGATTCTGGCGTTTCTTTCCTGTGGGCATACGCCGGATGTGGGGAAGTATGGGCTTACGGTTCGTGGGGCGGTGGATTACCTGCTGAAGCTTGCGCCGGACAATGGTTATTTTGGAACCGATGGCAGCCGGATGGATGGCCATGCGATTGTGACGCTGGCACTTGCTGAGGTGTATGGAACGGAGACTGATCCGGTTCAGCGACGGAAGGTGCGGGCGGTTTTGGAGCAGGTGGTGGCGGTGATTGTGGATGGGCAGTCGGCCGAGAAGAAGGAGAAGTCGGCGACGGGCGGTTGGCGGTATGAGCCACGCAGCGATGACAGCGATTTGTTTGTTACGAGTTGGTGCATGTTGGCGCTTCGGGCAGCGGAGAACGCCGGGTTGGCCGTGTCGAAAGAGACGACAGAAGGGGCGACAAATTATCTGATGGCGTGTTATCGCGATGATCAGAAGGGGTTTGCGTACAAGCCGAAGCGGGACAGCACGATCTCGATCACGGGGGCGGCGGTGCTGCTGCTGGGTCTGTCAAACAATGCGAAGTTGCCGGAGGCGCAGGCCGGGGTGAAATATCTGGTGGAGCATCAGGTCAACGATCAGACGCCGACGGGTTATCTTTCGATTTATTATGCGACGCAGGCTGCGGCACAGGTGGGCGATCCGACCTGGGCGATCGTCTGGAAGACGGCGTATGAGCAGCTTGCGAAACGGCAGATGAATGAAGGGGCGTGGAGGCCGGGGCCGGACGAGCAGGGGCGCATCGATCACACGAGCAATGGGCAGCAGAAGATCCTGGCGGTTTATCCGACTTCGATGGCGATATTGGCGCTGTCGGTGCCTTATCGGTTGATGCCGGTGTTTCAGAAGTGATCGTTGACTATGGGGCTGGGGCCAGGTTTGCCATTTACCTTCGATTCCGACATTCGTGACGTAATCCGGCCGCTGTCTCGCGTCATTCACGTCATATTTTTGGATTGCCGATATGTCATGGGTGTCGCTTATTTCGCGCTATGGTTGGAGCGTTCTATGCATATGACGAATCTGGTGGCGGGGTTGCAGAGTAGACGTGTTGAGCTCCGGATGAGTTGCGCGGTGCTGGCAAGCCGGTCTGGTGTTAGTCTGCGGACGGTGCAGCGACTCCTCGCCGGAGAAGAATTGTCTACGGACGTTGGAACACTTGCTGCGATTGCTGAGGCATTGGGGTTGGAGGTTCGGCTTGGGGAGCGGGAATCTGCGGATGCGATTTTGGCGAGGCAGGCGCGGGAGAAGGCTGGGCGGTTGGTTTCTTTGACGCGGGGGACGGCGGTGTTGGAGGCCGGGGGGGTGGCGGCGGGCGGGGTGGATCGGATGCTGGAGAAGACGACGATGGAACTTCTGTGGGGGTCGGCCCGGCGGCTATGGGCTTCATGATGGGTGAACTAATGCATATCACGGATGAGATGCTGGTTGAGCGGGACGGGCTGATTCCGAAGCATGTGATGACGTGCGGGCAGTTGGGGGTGGCGGAGGCCGAGGGCATTCATCGGGTCACGGTGAAGTATCTTGCGGCGCGGCCGACGCGGCGTCAGGCCCCGTTTACTTTTGCATGGGCGGTTCAACTGCACCGGGAGATGTTTCGGACGGTTTGGCGATGTGCGGGCGAGGTTCGTGTGGGCGAGTTGAATGTTGGGGCGTCGCTTCGGGGGTTGATGGATGATGTAGTTTATTCCCGTGATACTCCGGGTGGGGATGTGGCGGAACAGGCGGTTGTGCTGCACCATCGAGCTGTGCGGATTTCGCCATTTCAGGGTGGGAATGGGCGGTGGGCGAGGATGATGTCCAATATTTATCTGCGGCACATGGGGGCCGAGATTACGGTGTGGCCTGAAAGCGTGGTTCGGGATGAATATGCGGCGGCGATGTTGGCGGCGGATGATCAGGATTATGATTTGCTCAAGGAATTGCACCGACGGTTTGCTGCGTAACATTGGGAGATGATGCACGTCACGCTCGAATCCATTCAGGCCGCCCGGGGTCGCATTCGGGGGGCGATTACTCATACGCCGTGTCCTTATTCACCGGGGCTTAGCCGGCTTTACGGGTGTGAGATTTATTGCAAGTTTGATCACCTGCAGCGGACGGGGAGTTTTAAGGAGCGGGGGGCGCGCAACAAACTGCTGACTTTGAGTGAGGAGCAGAAGCGGGCGGGGGTGGTTGCGGTGTCGGCGGGGAATCATGCGCTGGGGCTGGCTTGTCATGGGGAGCAGCTTGGGATTCCGGTGACGGTGGTGATGCCCAGGTGGGCGCCGCTGATCAAGGTGAGCAATTGCCGGCTGTTTGGGGCCAACATTATTCAGCATGGGGAGAGCTATGCGGAGGCGAAGCTGCTGGCCGAGAAGCTTGGCCGGGAGCGGAAGCTGACGTTTATCTCCGGGTTTGATGATGCGGAGATTATTGCCGGGCAGGGGACGATGGGGCTGGAGATTCTGGAGGATGTGCCGGATGTGGATGCGATTGTGGTGGGTGTGGGTGGCGGGGGATTGATTGCGGGGGTTGCTGTTGCGGTGAAAGGGCTGAAGCCGGACGTGCGGATTATTGGGGCGGAGTCGGACCGGGCGCGGACGATGTATGCGTCATTGCATCACGGGTGCGTTGTTCCCTGCCCAACGCAGCCGACGCTGGCGGATGGGTTGGCGGTGGCGGAGGCCGGGGGGCTTTGCTTTGATATTGTGCGGGAACTTGTAGAGCAGATCGTGCTGGTGGATGAGTTGCAGATTGCGACGGCGATTCTTCGGCTGCTGGAGATGGAGAAGACGCTGGTGGAAGGGGCGGCGGCGGTTCCGCTGGCGGTGGTTTCTACGCAAAAGCTTGGGCTGGAGGGGAAGAAGGTGGTGCTTTGTCTTGGGGGTGGGAACATCGACATGACGCTGCTTGGGCACATTATTGAGCGGGGGCTGGCGGCGGATGGGCGGCTTTGCCGGATCTATGCTTACATCAGTGATCGGCCGGGGAGTCTGGCGCAACTGCTGGCGGTGATTGCGGAGACGGCGGCGAGCGTGAAGGAGGTGTCGCACGATCGGAGCTTTGGGCCGGCGGATGTGGGGCGGGTGGGCGTGGTGTGTGTGATGGAGACGCGGGACTTTGCGCATATCGGGCAGATCACCGAGGCGCTGACGCGGGCGGGGATTGAATTGCGGGGTTGAGTTATTCTGGTTGGTTTCATGTTTCGTCAATCGGAAACTTCTGATCCTTCGCCGCGCCGCAGGCCGCTGAGCGGGGTGATTACCATTGTGGTTCTGTTTCTTTTTGGGGGGTTGTTTCTGGCCGGGCTGTTTATTGCGCGGGGGTATATGCGGTCAGAGCGGTATCGGCTTTCGGTTCCGGGCGTGCCTTCGAACAAGGTGCGGTTTGCGAGCTGTGATGTTGCTTTGATGCCGGGCGGGCTGCAAGCGGCGGTTGCTTCGCTTATGACTTTGGATGCTGATTTTGTGCTGCTGCAGCATGTGAAAGAGTCGGATCTGGCGGGGGTTCAGGGGGAGCTTGGGTTTGTGAAGTCGCGGCGGACGCGGGTGTTTGCCGGCGGGTGTGCGATCCTGAGCAAAGATGCGAATGCGCTTTATAACGGGCGGGGTTCGAAGGAGACTGGCGGCGCACTTGGTGAGGCGGTGGTGGAGGGGAAGCGATTCCTGATTGGGTCGGTGTTTTTGGCCTTTGGATCGGGGCCGCTTGCGCAGCCTCCGGCCCATAGTCCCAGGAGCCCCAAGAGCAGGCATCGAAATTTAGAGTTTAAAATCTTCGAATCCATGAAGATCAACCTGCCTGAA
>JBBRHH010000234.1:0-8822 GCA_038222915.1 Tepidisphaerales bacterium | reverse complement strand
GACGCTACGCGATAAGACTGGCGGGAACCTGCGCTGATGAAAGAAGCGCGCGAACAGCGGTTGGGGACATGGGGCGGCCGAGGTGGTAGCCCTGCATTCCGTCGCAACCCGCTCGGCGCAGGAACGCGGTCTGGCACTCCGTTTCGACGCCTTCCGCAACAACACGCATGCCCAGGCCATGGCCCAGAGAAAGGATCGCGCGTACTACCGCCGCACCGGAGTCGGAATTTTTCTCCAATTCCTTCACGAAGGACTTGTCAATCTTCAGGGTATCAATCGGCAGTTTTTGAAGATATGCCAGCGAGGAATAACCCGTGCCAAAATCATCCAGGGCAATGGTGACACCCATGAGCCTGATGCGGGACAACTTTTCGGCCGTCTCCCCGTGACTTCGCATGAGCAGGGTTTCGGTAATTTCCAGCTCGAGCCATCGCGCTTCGATCTGCTGTTCCTTCAGGACGCTGGAGATCACGTCAACGAAGTCGGCGCGGGCAAACTGCATGACCGATACGTTGACGGCAACGCGCACCGGAGGCAGCCCGGCCGCCTGCCACGCCTTGTTCTGCCGGCAAGCCTCGTTGAGAACCCATTTGCCGATCTCGATGATCAGGCCGGTTTCCTCGGCCAGTGGGATGAACTTCGCCGGCGACATCAGTCCGAACGTGGGGTGTCGCCAGCGGACGAGGGCCTCAAGGCCCAGGAGTTGACCGCATGGATCGAACTGCGGCTGGTAATCCAGTTCCAATTCATTGTGGGCGATGGCGCTGCGAAGCATTGCCTCGATGGCAAAGTGCTCGGGCGCAATGTTGGCCATCTCGGGGCGGAATCGTTGGCAGTAGTTTCGTCCCGTCGCCTTCGCGCGATACATTGCGACATCGGCGTTGCGCTGAAGGGTTGGGCCGTCCGTACCGTCCTCGGGATATATGGCGATGCCGATGCTGCCGGTCACGAAAATCTCCTGGCCGAGCAATGGGAAGGGGCTCCGCAGAAGTTCGAGAATCTTCACTGCGACCTCGGCCGCGTCAGCGGGGCTGCGCAGCTCGGGCAGGATAATCGCGAACTCGTCACCGCCCATGCGGGCCAGCGTATCGGTCTGCCGAAGGCCCGCCTGCACGCGCTTGCTCAACTGCTCCAGGAGCAGATCGCCGGCGTGATGGCCAAGCGTATCGTTGATGAGCTTGAACCGATCGAGGTCGAAATAACACAGTGCGACGACGTGCGAGCAACGTGCCGCCCGCGCCAGCGCCTGGGTCAGGCGGTCGTGAAACAAGAGGCGGTTGGGCAGACCTGTAAGTGAATCGTGATGGGCGCGGTGAGCGAGTTGATGAGTGAGCTCGCGATGCTCGCTGGCGATGGTGATGAGCCGCGCGACCGTCTCCAGCATTTCGCGGGCTGCGGCATCGGGGGTGATCTGGCTGCGATGATGGATCGCGAACATCCCCAGCGTCTCGCCGGTGCCGGAGCAGATGGGGATCGACCAGCAGGTCCGCAGCCCAAGCTGCGTCACCTGCTCGCGGACGGTCTCCCAGCGATCGTCGGTGGTCATGTCGGTTACGAGTACATCCTGCCCGACCTTTCCGGCGTTGCCGGAGCAGAGGCTCAAGGTGGTGCGCAACAAGTGGCTGCGCATTGCCTGGTGGAAGGGCTCGCTCAATCGCAGGCCAAAGTGCTCCAGCCTGCCGTCGCTGAGCAGTACAGCTGAGCCGACGGCGCCTGGGTATTGCTGCTCGGCCATCTCCACCAGCCGCTCAAGGACCAGAGGCAGCGGCTGATTCGATGCGACCAGTTCAAGGATCTGTGCTCTTCCACGCTCAAGTACTTCCGCATTTTTGCGCGCCGTGACATCACGTGACGAGACATGCAATTCAACGAACAGATCGGTCTGAGCATTCCTGACCGCGCGACACGTGGACTCAAGCCACACGGAGCGTCCACTGCGGTGGGACACCGCAAAGGTAAGGACGGCCGATTCCTCCGAACAAGCGAGGGCCGCGAGGGCGCTGGCAACGTTTACGGTGCTGTCGGCCTGGACGAACTCCGTCAACAGATGCCCTACCAGCTCTTCAGGACGGTAGCCAAGGACGTCCTCGGCGGCGCGAGACGCGTAGCGGAAGCGGCCGTCCAGATCGAGAGTGGAAATAATGTCGGTGGCGTTTTCGGCGAGAAAGCGGAACTTTTCCTCGCTCATTCGAAGTATCGCGGCCTTTTCCGCCAGCAGATCCAGCAACTGCTTATTACGCAGCGAGGCGCGCACGCGGGCCCGAAGCTCCGATGCGTCAAATGGTTTTGTGATGTAATCGACCGCGCCCACCTCGAGGCCGGCAGCCTTTTGCGCGATGGCCTCAGAGCCGGTCAGGAAGATAACCGGGATGTCGCGCGTCTCAAGGCGCGATTTGAGCCTGCGGCAGACCTCAAAGCCGTCCGGAGCAGGCATGTCCACATCCAGCAGGATCACATCCGGCAGCCGCGCGAATGCGATCGCCAGTCCTTCGTCCCCGCCGCTGGCGGAGAAGATTTCGACATTTTCGTCCTTCAGGCGGTGACGGACCAATTCGTTGATGGACGGGTCATCGTCAATGATTAGAACTTTGTGACGCATTTTCCTCACCCTCCTTCGAGTAATCCTTCACGCGACGGATGAGGGCGATCAGCGATTTAACCTCGGCGGCGACTAGATCCAGCGGCTGATTCTCCTTGATCCGCACCTCGGCCGAGGCAGCGGAGCGGGTGATTTGCGCAAAACCGTAGCCGCCGCCAGCGCCTTTGAGTTGATGGATGGCGCGGTGCAGTTCGGCGACGTTGCCCTGTTCAAGCAACACGCCCATTTTGGCAACGCGCGCCGGCAGCCCGTCCACGAATCGCGTCAATGCCTCCGTGAAATCCGGATCCTTCTCGAAGCCGCTGTGGATGACTTCAGGCTCGACGACAACGGATTGTTCCGGCAGGCGCGACATCAAAGTGGACGGTCCAGGAACCACCTTTTCGATTCGGACCGGTTCAGCCGGTTGCGGCGTAGCGGGAGCCGGCAGGGCCGCACGGCTTCGCTGGAGGTAATAGTGCAACGTGCCAAGCAGCATCGCCTTATCGATCGGCTTGACGAGGTAGTCGGTGCATCCGGCCTGAAGGCACTTGGCCCGGTCGTCTGCCATGGCGTGGGCAGTCAGGGCGATGATGGGCGTTGTGCAGCCGCGGCTCCGCAGAAGGCTGGTTGCACCATAGCCATCCAGTTCGGGCATCTGCATATCCATCACGATCAGGTCGAATGGCTCCTTCTCGACAAGATCCACTGCGATCCTGCCATTGTCAGCGACGACAACTTCCGCGCCGGCTTTTCGCAGGTGCATGGAGATGAGCCACTGATTGTCGGGGCCATCCTCGGCGACCAGGATGCGGCAGTTCAGATTTACCTTTTGAACTTCTTCCGGCGTGTGCGCCAGCAGTGCCTCGCTCAATTCGTCGAGCATCGGGACACCCTCGAGAGAGCCGGCATCGATCTCCACCGCGAAGACGCTTCCGACGCCCATTTTGGAGGTGATGGTGATGTCGCCGCCCAGAAGGCGGACGAGGCGCTGACTAATGGTCAGGCCCAGCCCGGTTCCACCGAATCTGCGCGTCATCGAGGAATCGGCCTGGGCGAACGGTTGGAAGAGCCGGGCGATCTGCTCAGGAGTCATGCCGATGCCCGAATCGCTGATTTCAACCCGGACGATGGAAGAATGTCCGGCGGCATGACAGGAGACGGTCAGTCCGATTTTGCCGGCCGACGTGAATTTGAGCGCGTTGCCGAGAAGATTCATGAGGATCTGCTTAAGCCGCAACGGGTCGGTGCGAATCTCCTGCGGGATCGGGGTCGTGCATCCCAGGTGAAATTCGAGACCTTTCTCCAGGGCGCGGGGGCGGAACAAGGAGACCACCTCGACCAGCAGATGCGGCAGGTCGTAGGCGATTTTTTCGACGGTCATTTTATCCGCCTCGATCTTGGAGATATCGAGGATGTCGCTGATCAGCTCGAGAAGGTGCCGGGCGTTTCGACGGATCACCTGAAGGCAATCCTGGCGATCGGAGAATGTCTGGTCGGGTTCCAGCATCGTGTCCGCGTAGCCGATGATCGCGGTCATCGGCGTACGGATCTCGTGGCTCATGTTGGCGAGGAAGGCGCTCTTGGCGCGGTTGGCGGCTTCTGCGCGTTCCTTGGCCCCGAGTAATTCGCTGTTGACCCCTGACAACTCGGCGGTTCGCGCCGTCACCTCTTCTTCCAGATGGCCGCGATGACGGCTCAGCTCGACATCACTGCGCTGAATCTGGTCCAGCATTTCGTTGAAGCAGTCGATCAACACGCCGACTTCGTCGCTGCAATGCTTTTCGGCCCGCACGGCATAGGTCTTCTCCGCCGAGACCTGTCGCGCAACCTGGGTGAGAGCAAGGATGGGACGCGTGATCGTCCGCTGCAGGCGCGCTGCGAGAATCATTGCGCCCGCAAACGCGACAAAGCTCGACCCTGCGACAATGTACACATAGCCGCGCATATGCGCATTGAGCGGTGCCAACGATTTGCGGAGGAAGATCACCCCGATGGTCCGGCCCTGCAGCATCACCGGCTGGCTAAGCTCAAGATCCGCCGTTCCAAACTGCGGTTGCATCAAGACACTGTCGGAGAGCATCTGCAACGGGGGCTCCTTGCGGCTGAAATTCGCAAAGAGATGGCCGTCGGCTTTGTAGAGCGCAGCAGTAACGATGTTCGGCTTGACGCGCATGGCGGCAAGCATTTCATCGGCGGCCCTTGCGTCGTCGAAGCTTAGAGCGGCTGTACTTTGAGTCGCCAGCAGACCTGCATCCAGCGACAGATCGTGGACCATCGCCATGCGCTGCGCCTGCAACTCGTATGTAACGAGTATCGTGGCGGCGAGAACAAGCGCCAAACCGCTGCAGATCATTGTGATAACGATGAGCTTTTTCTTAATGGATGCATTTTTCAGCACGGACACGCCTCCCGTCAGTTGCCGTAGATCCTCGCCAGTCGCAGGAGCTTCGAGCTTATGGTCAGGTGCGCCTGCTCAGCGGCGCGGGCGTTAATTTCAAAACGGATGCGGTGGTCATCCAGAAAGAACTGGATAATGCCACCCGACCGGGTGAAGTCGTCGGTTTCGCCGACGGTGAGAACGCCGCCGGTGGCCGCCCGCGCCAGCGCCGCCGCGCGGTGCTCGCCGTCCAGTCCGCCAACAAAGAGGACGTGACACCCGTCCACTTGATCCACGTTGTCGCAGCGACGGATCGCAAGGTTGCGCCCATTGACTGCTTTTCCGCGCATCACCTGTTCCAGCGCGCCACCAAATGGATCCTCGCCGATCACTCCCACGATGATCGGGGCACGGGCGTCGGGAAATGCCGACGACGGCCAATCCACGAACTGTATGAAGTTGTAGATGAAGGCGGCCTTCACCTGGTATTCGCGCGACGGACCGTCAGCCTTAGTCCGGCCTGGCCAGGCAAGCAATGCCGCCAACGCCAGAGCGATGGTGGATGGCAGAATTGTGATTTTTATTGCCCGTCTCATTTGTGCAAGTCGTCAGTGGTTGTTTTTACTTTGTTCACGCCATCCACTCGGGGATGTCTCAAAAGGTCAGGCTGACTTGCAGCACCACCGAGCGCGGCACCGGACTGGAAACGTTGAATCCGTAGCCGCTGCTTTCAAAGTGGCTGTTGTCGAGAAGGTTCTGGCCATAGAGCGCGATCTCCAGGTTCTTACGTGGCCGCCAGACGATGCCCAGATCGGTTCGAATGTACGCGGGCGTACCGTTTCCAAGGCCATGCACGGTGAGGTTGTCCACGTAATACAAGTGGGCATTAAACTCCACGTCGCGGGTGATGTCCCAATAGGAATGGATCTGGAACTGGTTGTGGGGGGCGGTCCCTTCATACGTGTGTTCTTCAGCGACATCCTGTCCGAGCGTGTGGAGTTGGATTTCCGTGAACGTGTAAGAGCCGTTCAGACGCCAGGTGGGCGTGACGCGGTAATTGACGGCCAACTCCAGACCGAAGACATTTCCGGCAATGTTATTTGCGATATTCAAAGGCAGGTTGAGGTGGGGAAACGGCGTTGGCGCGAACGAGGGCGGGCCAGGCTCGAAACTATCAATGTGGCTGTATTGGTTGAAATAGCCGGTGACATCGAACGAAAGGGACTTGGTAAGCTGTGTCCGCCACCCCAACTCATAGGCCATGAGTATCTCGGACTGACTATCCTGGTTTCCGTTTGTGTTCACGAAAACGGGAACGCCCCCGGGCCCGGCCCTTTCAGTGATGCCGGCGGTATGAACGTCTTCTTCCCAGCGTGAGGGAACGTGAGCGGCACGGGAGATCGCGCCCCAGAACGAATTGTCGTGATTTGGCGTGTAGAGCAGTCGGACGGACGGCTCGATCTCGAAATGCGTGTAGTTGTTCCACTCAACCTTGGACCCCGCGGTCAAGGCCCACCGATCGGGAACAAATGCCCACGTATCTTGTGCGTAAGCACTATAAATGCTGTTCGTCCGGCGGTCCGGGTCCGCGAGTGTGATAGGAGACGTCTGCTCGATGTGATCACTCATCACGCGGACATCAAAACCCCAGATGATTTCGTGATTCGCGGCCGGCGAAAATCGATGTTGAAAATCGAGGTCGACCGTATCCATGGAGAGATCCGCCAGCGTCTCGCGCTCCATCCGGTCGTAATAGACCTGCAGCGCCATGTCGGACTTTTCGTTAAACGTATGTGTCCACCGGCCGAGTATGTTTCCGCCGCTGGAATAGAGCGAGTTGGGAGACTGTGCTAGGAACGGTGGCGCGGGTGATGCAAATGAGTCGGTCTCGTGCAGGTGAACGCTGTAGATGTCACCTTGCAGTGTCAGTTGATCTTTCGGAGTGGAATACCGATCGATACGAAACCCGCCGCGAAGTGAATCCCATCGGTCGTCAGCGCTTTCAAGATGGGGCGTCTGGCTGTACTTCGTGTAGACGCGGTAGAAGGTGGAGTCGTCGATCTTTCCGCCGTAGCGAATGGCGCCCTGGCCGTCGATGTTGCCGCCGGTGCCGGTCAGGAGCCACCCCTGCGTGTCCCGAGAGCTCTTGGACGTGATATTGATCACGCCGTTGACTGCATTGGATCCCCAGAGCGTTGCACCGGGTCCGCGGATCGCTTCAATACGATCCAGGTCCTGCAGGATGTAATCCTGCGTCTCCCAGAACACACCTCCGAAAAAGGGCGTGTAAACGGATCGGCCATCGAAAAGAACCAACTGGTCCTGGGCGTAGGTTTGCCCAAAGTTTCCGCGGGACCCAATGACCCATTTGTTGGCGTCGAGGCGCGCCACGTCCATTCCAGGCACCAGCCGCAACAGTTCCGGGATGCTCGTGAGCCCGGATCGTCGAATCTCTTCGCTGGTAATGACTGTGATAGCGGCCGGCGCCTGTGCCACCGATTGCCGCTGACGGCTGACGCTGGTCACCTCCACCTTCATCAGATCTTCCAGGCTCAGGCTCGCGAGATCATCCGGAGCGTCGCCGGCCAGTGCGGGCATACAGCAGGCCAGGGTCAGGGAGAGCGTGATGAAGAAGCGGCGTTTTGTTTTCATGTGGACCTTCGAATTGACGCGGCTGGGAAAGCGGTAAACCCGTCATCGCCAACGCATCTAGCGCCCACATCGGGTGTAATTTGGTGCGGCGCACAAGCGGCCCTCCCACCCGGATTCAGGTCGTCCGCGAATTCGCCCCGTCCCACAATTGGCACGCCTTCTAGCGGTATTCGCCAATACGTTGCGAGGCGGAATTATCGGCATGGAATAAAGGGAATATAAATCGCGCACTCCATTCCGCCCCCGCGGCATGCCGCAACGCAGCTTTCAGGCAAAGAGCGGCCGAGGGGTCCGCATCCGCCATCCTTCATTTTATCGGACCAAATCAAGCCGATCGCACGCGATGGCCGATACATCACAGGACCCAGTCGTTTTTCCCTGGAGTGTGCCATGTCCGTTGTTGTCGATCATGAAGCGATCCCCGCCCAGCAGCTTGGCCTTCACACCGTTGGGCAGGTTCTAAGCCATCTGCAGACCGTCAACCGTCTGGTCGTGCATGTCCTGATCGACGGCGAGGAACCTGATCTGGGCAACCTCAGCAGCACTCGAAAAACACTTCTGGACGGCCACACCCTCTTCATTGAGACGGCCGACCCGCAACGCCTCGCACTGGACGTTCTCAGCGAGGTCGAAGAACAGCTTCAGGAATCTGATCGCCTGAAAGGCGATGCGGCAGACCTGCTCCGGCAGAACCAGTCCGGCAAGGCCCTGGAAAAACTCAGCGGCTGCTTCAGCATCTGGCAAAACGCCCAGGAATCAGTTCTGAAAACCGCCCAACTGCTCCGCATCGACCTGGAAACGGTGCTCGTCAAAGGACTGCCAGTAACCAGCATGCTGCAAAACTTCTCACAGCAGCTGCGCGAGATCACCACCGCCCTGAAGCACCGCGACTTCGTCACCCTCTCCGACATTCTGCTCTACGAGACGACCCAGACCACCGAGGACTGGGCCGAGGCGCTGGAATCAATGCGCGCGACGGTGCAGTCGTTGCGATAAGACTTCCGAACCCTTCTGTTCATCCCGACATTCCAAGCGTACCATCATCCTTGAATGTCCAAGTCCAAGGCCAATCTCGCTCCGCGCATCAATAATCGCCGGGCCATGCACGAGTTTTTCATTACTGCGAAACTCGAATGCGGCATTGCGCTTCTGGGCAGTGAAGTGAAGGCGTTGCGGGACGGGAAGGCCCAGTTGCAGGAGTCGTTTGCCCGG
>JBBRHH010000233.1:0-8935 GCA_038222915.1 Tepidisphaerales bacterium | reverse complement strand
CCCCATCCAGCAAGTCAATGCGCAGTCGCTTTACACGAGATGATTCGCCCTCTCCATCGCGGCAAGCAGCGGTTTCACGTACTCCTGCCCGAACAGCCGCACGTGATTTAATAGCGGATAGATCTGATAGACCAGTTTCCGCACCTTGTGATAACCCTCACCCAGCCGCTGCGCCTGTTGATACGCCCGCATGAACGCAGGCGTAATGGTGTTGAATAGTTCCATATACGCAATCTCGGCCTCGGAATGCGCAAACTTGCAATTGGGATCGAGGATTCCGCTCACCCACCAACGTCCATGTTCGTCCGGCCGAAATAGGACGTTTGTCGCCCAGATATCCCAGTGCACCAGACGTGGCCGATCGTCATGATGGATCAGCCGATCCAGCCGGTCGTGGATCTTATTCATCTGTTTTCGGCACTTCACCGGAAGCAGATTGCTCTTCGACACCTCGTTCCAAATCCCGTCGTAAACCGATCGGTAGAACGCGGGCCACGAATCAAACCGCTCGCTCCGCTCGGGGTTCACGCGACAGAAGTGCGATGAAGTATGGCCATGAATCCGCAGCACAAGATCCGCCAGATGCATCTGCGCATTATCAAACTGCTCTACCGAGCATTGCCCCTTCGCCTTCGACAGATCCACCCCCTCCACAAATTCCATCAACACATAGCTGTCGGGATTATCCAGACTCGCGACATTGCACGTATACACTTCAGGAACCGGCAATCCGTACTGCCGCAAGAGATTGAGTTGATATGCTTCGCGGGCAAATTCAGTATTCACGCGATGCGGGGCAATCTTGATTACCGCCCGATCTCCATCGGCCGTAATCAGCACCAATGTTGTATTGATACAGCCCCCTTCAAGTCGTTTGACTTCCACCAGCTCCGCCGCAGTGCCGGTCCAATCCCGGACAATTCGGCGGAGCACCTCCCAGGAAATGTCTGATTCCTGAATCGGCATTCTCGCTAAATCACATCATCGCACGTAGGCAACGGACGCACAATGCCCGCATACGCATCTATACGCGACGGCCATGAATTGGGAGGGCCGCCTATAATCGGTTAAAGTTTCAAAGTGTTACGGGAGATGCATGGACCCATACCGCCACGAGCCCGTTCCAAACCCCGCCGTTCGACGGCTAAGCCTTTATCTGCGCCAACTCGAAGCGTTTTTGCGCAAAGATCGAAAGACGGTTTCCAGCAAGCAGCTCGGTGAAAGCCTTCGCCTCACCGATGCACAGGTCCGCAAAGATCTCGCATACTTTGGCCAGTTCGGCCACCCCGGTATTGGCTATCGGGTTGAAGAACTCATCGCACAGGTCCGACGAATCCTTGGAACAGACCGTACATGGAATACGCTCCTGGTTGGCGCCGGCAATCTCGGACGTGCTCTGCTGGCGTATCGCGGCTTCGATCGCAAAGGATTTCGACTCGCCGCCGTTTTTGATGCCGATGCCACCATGTTCGGTACGGACCAGGGCGGGTTCATCGTCCAGGGCATGAATGAATTGTCCGACACGATCAAAAGGGAAAATATCCGGCTCGCCATCATGGCCGTCCCGGCCGACGCGGCCCAGGATGTAGCCGATCAGCTCGTCGGTGCAGGCGTGCGTGGCATCCTCAACTTCGCCCCCGTCTCCATCACCGTTCCCTCCGACGTCGCCCTTGCGTCAGTCGATCTGGCCGTGCAGTTGGAGCAGCTTTCCTTTCAGGTCAATTTCTCACAATTCAACAATAAGGCCGACGAGCAAAAATCGGCGTGACCAACTCCATCCGTGCCTGAGCATCAAGAGCACATCCGTTACGGCGCTATTCACCGCGCCCTTCTCGCAGGCCTGCTCGGCAACGTCGGCACGCGCACCGATCAGGCCGAGTACACCGGCGCTCGCAACACCAGGTTCAGCATCTTCCCCGGCTCCGCCCTCTTCAAACGCAACCCATCGTGGGTGGTCGCGTTCGAGTTGGTCCAAACCACCAGGCTCTACGCGCGCACCGCCGCCCGCATCAACCCGCTCTGGATCGAACCCCTCGCGGAGCACCTCGTCAAGCGCACCCATTCCGAAACCCGATGGCAATCCGATACGGCCCATGTCGTGGCCGACGAAAAGGTCTCCCTTTACGGCCTCACCATCGTCCCCCGACGTCCCGTCCATTTTGGACCCATAGATCCGAAGGTTTCGAGAGAAATATTCATCCAGTGCGCGCTGGTCGAAGGTGATTACCGTACTTCCGCGCCATTCTTCAAGCACAACCGCGATCTCATCACCGAGCTTGAACAGCTTGAGGCCAAAGGACGGCGCCGCGACTTACTCGCCGACGCCAAAGCGAGGTTCGAGTTTTACGATCAGCGCATCCCGGCCGGCATTCACAACGGCCCGCTCTTCGAGAAGTGGCGTCGGCAAGCGGAGGCAAAGAATGCTCAGCTTCTATTCATGAAGCGCGAGGATCTTCTGAAACTGGACCCGGAGGACGTCAGCCGTGGACGGTTTCCCGACTCATTCAATGTCGGTGACGCCAGCTTTCGCCTCACCTACCAGTTCGACCCTGGCACCGAACTCGACGGCGTCACCATCACCCTCCCCGTCAGCTTTATTACCCAGGTCTCGCCCGAACTGTTCCAATGGCTCGTGCCCGGCCTCCTTGCGGACAAGCTCACTGCCCTCATCCGCTCCATGCCCAAGCAGCAGCGCGTGAACTTTATACCCGCGCCGCAATTTGCACAGCTTGCGATGCAAAAGGCCCCCGCTCAGCCGAGCGAAAGCCTCCTCACATTCCTCGCGGGGCAACTCACCAAGGCGGCCGGCATCCCGATCCACGCCCGCGACTTCGATCCGTCGACGCTCCCTGATTTTCTGCGCATGAACTTCCGGGTCGTTGACGAATCCGGCAAGCAACTGGCAATCGGCCGCGATCTCCCCAGGCTTCAGAAACTACTGGGTGCAAAGGTCCAATCAAGCCTCGCCAGCGCCCCCGTTCACGGCTTCAACCGCGACAACATTACCGCATGGGACTTCGGCGATCTCCCCGATCGCATCGAGCTAAAACATCAAGGACTCACGCTCCAGGGTTATCCCTCCCTCGTCGACCAGACGACGGCCGTTTCTATCCGCCTCCTCGACACCCCGGCATCCGCCGAGACTTCTCACCAAGCCGGCATTCATCGGCTCCTCAAATTCGCCCTCCAGCCAGACCTCAAATACCTGTCGAAGAATCTACCCGGCATCAACGCCCTCTGCCTCAACTACGCAACCCTGGGAAGTTGTTCCCAGCTTAAGGATCAACTCATTGAAGCGATCGCCGACCGTGCATTTTCCACCGGCTTGGCCACCATCCGCAATGCAACGGCGTTCGAGGAACAAAAGATTCAAGCTCGCCACAGCCTCTTCCAGATCGCCACCGAAGTGACCGACGTCGCCGGCCGCGTACTTTCGGAATACCAGACATTGTCGCGCACTTTATCTGCATCGCTCCCGCCCCAGCGGCAAGCCGCGGCCCGTGACCTTCGCGAACAATTGACCCACCTGGTAGCCCCAGGTTTCCTCACTCAGATCCCCTGGGCATGGCTGCAACACGTCCCGCGCTATCTAAAGGGAATGCAGATCCGTCTGGAAAAATCCGGCCCTGCCGCCGCCCGCGATGCCCAGCTTACCGCGCAAAGCGCGCCACTATGGCAGCAACTCCGCCAGCGCCGCACTGCGCATGAGGCTCAGAAGATTCACGATCTCTCACTCGAGCAATATCGCTGGATGCTCGAAGAACTCCGCATCTCGCTCTTCGCCCAGGAACTGCGAACATCCATCCCCATTTCCGTGGAGCGGCTGGCGAAGCAATGGGCCCTCGTCAAACCCTGATCAATAGGTGAGCAGCACCCGCGCCGTTCGCGGGTCCCGGCTGAGCGGCAATGAAACATCCACCGTCTCATGCGTCCGAAGTTCCCTGATGCGCACCACCCGCGTGTCGATAAACGCACCCTTCTCTTCAAACGACTCACAGTGCAAATATCCCCCTACCACCGCCTCCAAAGTCATTCGCCCCGTAAGAGGCTGTGTAGTTGCCTTATTCACATCCGCATCGCTTAATGGAAATTCCCCGGTGCGGCGCAGCGTCAGGATCAAGGCGTCCCCGCCCGAGTTCACGCGTTTCTTTTCGACCATAAAATATTTTTCAAAGCCTGATCCGTCCACGGCAATCTCCTCGGCCTTGAATCCTGCCGCCTGATGCCGCATGTTTCGGTAGAGGCTTTGAAAGTCGACAAAGAACGCCGATATGCCAAACACAATCAGTACCGCGATCACAGCATAGACCCCCACGCGAAATCGTTCCCGAGCGCTCACCGGCGCCGGAGGCGCAACCGTCTCAGAAGCCACGGTACGCTGCTTCGCCTGCACCGGCCCTGCCGGCTTGATCACGTACACGGTCTGCACTTCCTCCCCTTTCCTGTACTCGACGCTTCGTAAGGTCGAGAACAAACCCGACCGTTCTCCAGGAGCGAAAGCCTTCAGCACCTCGCCCAACGCCGAACTGATTACCTCAACAGGATCAGGCCCGATGGCGGAGACCTCCACAGGCTTGTTGTCCGCCAGAATACTGAAAGTCCCGCCATCGCCTTCGAAGTTGAAGTGCAGGTTGACCGATTTTGCGAATTCCACCCAATGACGCACCGTCTCCGCTGCCTTCGCGTCGGAAGGAAGCCGCCCCTCGATCATGCCGTCCAAGACGATGGTGCCCTGAGTATTCTTGTTCATGTTGATCGATAGGTGGCCGCGAATTGCGGCACTTGGTTGGCCGGCGTCCAATCCGTCAGATCTTCCGACCAGACCAGAGTTGTCATCGGCAATCGCCCACTCGAAATCAGCGCCCGCACCGCTTCTAGCGGCACCGGCCCTTCACTGCGCCCAGCCGCCTCGTAATACCACACCACTGGCGGCGGCGGCACAGCTGCCATTCCGTGCAGCGGTTGTACACGCATGACCTGCGCCGGAACCAATGCGCCTGGGTCGCCGATCGCGTGTGGGTGACCATTCAATGGCGCTTGCAAATAGCCTGCGGGCCCCGCGTCGTCCAATTGCGGTTGATACACGGTCTTCGTATCCACCCCAAGCTGCACGTCATGAGCATCGAGCCGCCGCTGCGCATGCTCTCGAAATGTCTCGTGCTTCAGACGTTCCTGCCGGAGCATTTCACGGAGTCGTCGATTTTCGATTTCCTGGTGATAGCGGTATTGCTTCTGATCGTTCACATTCTCGATACAGCAGATCACAATGAGTGGAACGATTCCCAGGAATCCAAAACCAATGAACGCGACAAAGAACCCCAGAAAAAACCAGCCCCAGATATGCCGCCCTTTGGCAGATGCAATGGCGGCGCAGACGCCGCCGAATACTCCGCCGATGATCGCCATGACCAGCCAATAATCAAACATACGATTACCGCATCAGATGGAAACACTCGATCACGATCAGGTTGTGCAGGAAGTGCATTACCATCGACGGATACAGGCTGCCCGTCTTCCACTTCGCCCAACCCAGTAAACAGCCCACCGCAAACAAATACGGAGCGCTCAGGATAGGCAATTGTGTCACGAAATGCATCGCCGTAAACAGCGCCGAAGCAATGACGATCGCCCTGAAAGGCCTTAGTGCCGTCGAAAGCCAGTGTTGCAGCAGCCCTCTGAAAGCAAGTTCTTCCGTGACCGCCGGAAACGCGCAGAAGAGCAACACGACCGCCGCCTGTCCCATCTCCAGCTTATCGATATGCGGATGACTATCCTTTGAACTCGCGAGCATTCTGAACAGCCAACTGTGGTAAAGATAGTTGATTCCAAGCAGCGGCGCGAGAGCCGCCATCGCGTACCACGCTTCGCGTCGAAAAAATCCGACTTTCTTCAACTGCGGCGCCAGCGATCGCCAATAGATGACGCCGACAACACACGTCGTCACCGCCAGTGCCGCGACCTCAAACAACAGCCGAAATTCGGGCCGATCTTCGCCAAACAAAAAATGCGCGGCGATAAATGAAAACAGCAGTACGCCAAAGTAGGTCCAGAAAACCGTGATCACCTGTGGCGTCTTTTTCTGGATCAGCGCCCCTTCGCTTAGATACAAAGGGGCTGGTGGCGGAATCACTTCCTCCACATTTCGAAACGGCGTCGAACAGGCCGTGCAAAAATAAAATCGATGATCAAGCGGAGCGCCACAATAATGACAGAGTGCCCTACCCAATTCCCCCGCATCTGCCACGCGTCCGTCAATGGACAAAGGGTCGGCGATGCGCGCCAATTCCGTCGACGGGTTCGTCACCGGCTCTTCCAAGCGGATCTCCCTTGTCCTGCATTCTAAGAGACCAGGCAGACTTCGCCAACAACAGCGAATGACGTTAAATCATGCCCCGAGCACTTCGCGCAATCCCGCCCGCCATTCTACATACCAATACCCCACCCCAAGTTCATCGTGCAGTTCCCTCAGTCGTCCATGAAACCGCTCATATTGGTCGTGCTGCCACTGCGTCGCTGTCGAGTCGCAAAAGAACACCCGACAGCCAAAAGGTCGAATCGCATGAACCCCACACATTTTGGCGACCTGAAAAGGACATCCCAGCCCATCCCATTCGGCCATCAGCCGCGACACGTCTTCATCCGATTTCCCGGCCCGCAACCCCGCCACGAACGCCGCCAGTTCCATCGTCGTCACATACAACCGGTGTCCATAGTCTTCAAACCGGCAGCACTTGCCCGACATCACGCAGATCGGCCGTCGCACTTCAATCTGCTTCGCAAGTTCTGTATAGATCCCCAAGACCGCCGCCGAAACATCCGGCCGTCCGACCGCCTCCTCCACGCATTCGCGCAGGCTCTTCTCCATCAAATCTACTTTACCCCCGCCCCTTGTTCCGCCCGCGCTAAATCGGCCAGCGCCCCGGTCATCTCATCCGCCGTGATCAGCCCCAGCTCGTCCAGCGCCAAAAGCGCCGCCTTTTGCTCCGCCATCTTCTTATTGGGCCCCCAAGCCGAATCAAACCGTTTCCCATCGATACACACACACACCTCAAAACACTTGCTATGGTCCGGCCCCTTCTCGTCCAGCAATTCATAAGCCGGCGTGGCGCTCATGATCTTCTGCGCGTGCGTTTGCAGGATGGCCTTGAAATTCTGCTGATGCGTATTGAGCGTAATCAGGTCGATCTTCGGCGTCATGGTCCGAAGCACGTACGCTTTAACGACATCAAAACCACCGTCCAGATAAATCGCCGCCACGATCGACTCATACACGCCTGCCGCCAACGATGACGGCACGCTGCTTCCACTTCCCACTCCTTTACCAATGATCAATAGGTCGGTCAGTCCGGTCTCATTCGACACGTCCGCGCAGGTGCGCCGCGAAACAACCGCCGATTTTATCTTGGTCAATTCCCCTTCAAGATACTCCGGAAACCGCAGGTACAGCGCCTCACAAATAATCAGGTCCAATACCGCGTCGCCGAGGAACTCCATCCGCTCATTGCTCTTCAGGCGAGTGTTGGCGATGGAGGCGTGCGTCAGCGCCTCTTGGAGGAGCTGGGGGTTCTGGAAGGAGTGGCCGAGAAGGGTCTCAGCACGCTGAATCGTTTCGGGCTTCACGCTGTTACTTCAAATTGCTGACATCCCATAAGAAAACTAGCAGTGCTGCGTCAAAGTGTCAACGAAACTCCCTTGGCAGATCACGTAAGACATGCAATTTTATCGGCTTCCAGCCGTTTCAAGAGCGCCGCCCATAATAGCTCAGAACAATCACCGGCTCGGCGTCGGTGAATATCAGGAGAGCCTTTTCCGAATGCCGTGGGTTCCCTTTCGCCCGATTCGTCGTGCATAATACCCCCACGAAGGGTTTGGAGAGAAAATGCACTCCCTCCAATCGCAGCGTTAAACGCTCATGATGCTCTCAGGAAGTCGCCAATAGAATCGCAGCAGCACGACTGTCGGCCTAATTTGTGAAAAGGACCGAATTACATGTACCCCAGGCAGTTTATGTTATCGCAGCCGATGGAATCGCTTGAACAGCGCAAGCTGTTTGCCGTCTCAGCCGGTTTCAACGGCGGCCAGCCCTTGAACATCTCCAACTCCGCCCTCACCACCATCCAGGCGGAAAACTTCGACACCGGCGGCGAAGGCATTGCTTACCACGACACCGATACACAAAACCTCGGCGGCGCCTACCGCAAAACCGAAGGCGTCGACATCGAAACGAACAGCGGCGGCTTCGACGTAAGCTACGGCAAGGCCGGCGAATGGATGAACTTCAGCGTGAACGTCGCGACGGCCGGCTCCTACAGCCTAAGTTTCCGCGTCGGCTCCGCCGGCGCCGGCGGAACGTTTCACCTCGAGCAGGACCCCGGCAATAACACCTCCAGCGCCTTCACCATCGCTAACACCGGCGGCTGGCAAACCTGGCAGACCGTCACCAAAACCGTCCAGCTCAGCGCCGGCACGCACATCCTCCGTCTTGTGCTCGACACCAATGGCGCTACTGGCTTCGTTGGCAATTTCGACAGCTTCTCCCTTGCACCAGCCCCCGCTTCGCCGCCGCCCGCGACGAGCACACCCTACACCGGGGCGGCCGTCTCAATTCCTGCCTCCGGCACCGCCACCATCGAAGCCGAAAACTACGACAACGGCGGCGAAGGCATCGCCTACCACGACGCCGAAGCCACGAACCTCGGCGGCAAATATCGCACCACCAACGGCGTCGATATCGAATCACTGGGCACCGGCTACGATGTCGGCTTCGTCAAAGCCGGCGAATGGCTCAATTACAGCGTCAACGTCCTGAGCACCGGGACCTACAACCTCGGTTTCCGCGTCGCGTCCGCCGGCAAGGGCGGCACCTTCCACCTCGAGCAGGACCCGGGAAACAGCATTACTCCCGCACTGACCGTCGCCAACACCTCCGCCTGGA
>JBBRHH010000232.1:0-8938 GCA_038222915.1 Tepidisphaerales bacterium | reverse complement strand
GGGGCGCTTGATGCAGGTTGCGGATAGCGACATGGCAAGTGCTACGGTTTGGCGGCAATTGAAACCAGGACTCCGGTGGCCAATTTACTCGTGCCTTTCACAACAACCTGATCGCTGGGCCCAAGCGGCATACCTTTGATCGGATCGGGAAGGATCTCGACAAAATCCTTATTCTGCTCGCCCAGGTCGACATTCACTTCCTGGGCACGCTGCGATGGGTCGATAAGGAAAACCTTGTTCACCCCCGCGAAGCTCACGACGGCGTCGCGCGGCGCAAAAAGAACATCCTTGTCCTTCACGGTCTTGTGGACGGATGCCTTCGCAAACGCACCGGCCTTCAAAAGCCGCTTGTCGTTGGGGATGAGAACCTCAATCAGAAACGTACGATTGGCCGGGTCGATCTGCGGATTGATCCGGCTGATCTTGCCCCAGAAATCCTGCTTGTAGGCATCGACGTTCACTTTCACGGTCTGCCCGTTTTCAATGTCGCTGATGTATCGCTCCGGCACGCTCGCGCGAAGCTTGATGATGTGGTCGTCAACCAGGCGGAACACCGGCGTGAGTTCCTTGACAAGCTCGCCGACCGAAACCATTCGCGCCGAGACCACATACGAGTAGGGGGGATCGGCCGATTGAGTAGTCGGCTGCGTGCTCGCGAGAAACGATGGGGCGCGGGTGGTCGTGTCAAAGACCTGTTGTCCTGCGATGTCGAGCATCGCCGCCTTCGAGCGCGCCTCCGCCAATATTGCTCCAACGCTCAAGACCTCCACATCGTAGTTGCTCTTCGAAACATCCAGCACCGTTTGAAGATCCGCGAATTCCTGGTCGCTGGTCAGCGGCGGCTGCTGATCGTGCAGCGTCTTTCCGCGGTTGAATTTCGATTCCGCGTTCTGCATCTGCAAGCGGGCCCGGACAACCGTCGGCACCTGTGTGGCATCGAAGTTCCCAGGCGGCATTTCCTTGAGTCCGACCTTCGCGAGCGCTTCAAAGACCGCCGCCTCCTTTTCCTTCCTCGCCAGCTCATAGTCCAGCGTCTTCACCTGCATCAGCGGTTCGCCGGGCGAAACGACATCGCCCACATCTTTGAAGATCACCCCGACCTTCCCGGGAACCTTGGCCGATACGGTGGCGTCCTCACGGCCCCAGAGTGTGCCCACAACCTCAATGGTCCGTTGCACGTCCTGCACCAGGACGGATTGAAGTGTCACCGGGACCGGTTGTTCCTTCTTCTGCGATTCAGCATCAGACTTGCGGGCGCAACTGACGCCCATGAGCAAAACGCCCGACAGGACGCTGGCGGCGAGAGTCTTTCGAATCATGTGTGGCATCGGGGGCTGATCCCTTTCTGACCCGATTGACGAAGAATGCGCGTGCCTTACAATACTGGCGGGTCGGTTTTGACAAAGTATAAAATCTTCCGGTCGGTGCGGCAAGTCATGCAGCGTCCTGATGCCAAAAAACGGGATTTAATCAGTGCAACGGCCGCCAGGCTTTTCGCGAAGCAGCCGTTTCATAAAGTCCGCCTCGATGATGTCGCCGCCGCCGCCGGCGTCGGGAAGGGCACGCTCTATATTTACTTTGATTCGAAGGAAGATCTTTATTTCTCACTGCTCTATGACGGATTCACCGCGTTAATCGACACCTTGAAGCGGGAAACCGCCGACCATAACCTGTCGGCCGTGGAAGAGTTGCACAAGATCGTGCACGAGATGGTGGAGTTTGCCTTCGGACACCCGCACTCGTTTGAATTGATGCGGCGGGCGCTGCCGTCCAAAGGCCACAGTGAATGGGATCAGAAACGGCTGGAACTGGTGAAGTTGATTGAAGACACCATTCGACGCGGCGTTCGGGATCGGTTGTTCTGTGATCCCGCGCCACACCTCACCGCGCTGATGATTCCTGGCTTATTGCGATCGCTGATGTTGTACGGTCCAAGTCAGCAGGATCGCCAACAGGTTCAGACGCATATACTTCGTCTCGTTGAACGTGGGATTTTCAGAACCAAGAAGGAACATCCATGACGCTCCGCTCCCGGACCAACCGCCTGTTCTATGTGATTCCCGCCATTGCGCTGCTGGCAGGGTGCGCGGTTGATCAGAAGAAAGAAGTCGACATCTATCGCGCCGTCCTGGACGAGAATTCGCCAGGAATCGCTCCGCCGCTCGGATCTGGCGAGAAATTGACCCTCCAGCGCGCGTTCATGCTCGCCAACCAGGGCAATGAAAACCTCGGCCTGCGCGGCGAAGACTATCTTCAGGCGTTGATTGCCCGGCAACGAGCGCTCTCCGCATTTCTGCCGACCATCAGCATCGCGCCCAGCTACACCTTTCGCGACAATCACAATGGCAATGGATCGCTGACCACCAGCGGGGGCATCGTAAATACCGGATCGTCCGGAAGCATCATTCACCAGTTGGATGTGCCGGTGACAGGGAACGTAAATCTTTTCAACGGCTTCCGCGATGTCGCAACGCTAAATGCAGCCAAGTTCACGGCCGAGCAGCGGAGGGGGCTGTTGCTCGATCTTCAATCCTCGTTGATGTTGCAGGTCGCTCAGTCTTATTACCAGGTGCTGAGCTTGCAACAATCCATCGTCGTGCTAACGGAATCCCTGAAGGTTCAGGCCGCGCGCGTGCATGATGCCAAGACACGCCTCGACGCCGGTGTGGCGCCGCCGCTGGACGTCTATCAGTCCCAGGCCGACGAGGCCGCCACCCGCGTGACCCTGGTCGACACGCAAAGCAACGAACGCAACGCCCGCACCGCGCTTGGCTTCATCATCGGCTATCGCGTGGATGGCGAACTGGTGGATGAGTTTTCGCTGCCGTCCATCGTTCCAGATCGATCGGACTATCTTCGGATTGCCCAGCAGAATCGCGAAGACCTGCGTGCCGCGGTGGCGGCGCGCGAAGCGGCCAAATACAACGTCCAACAGGCGATCGGCCAATACTACCCTTCCGTCACGCTCAACCTGGAGGCGTTTCTGTATCGGGAACATTTCAGCGATTTGGCGCGGTGGGACGGAATCCTTCAGGGCAGCCTGCCGATCTTCTCCGCCGGAATTATCGAAGCCAACGTGCGCACGGCCTGGTCGCAGCTGCGCCAGGCGGCACTCACCGAATCGCTCACTTCACGTACCGTGGAACAGGACGTTTACACGGCCTATGAAAACTTTGTCGCCAGCGGCCAGCGCCTGAAGGAACTGGAAACGGAAGTCGCCGCGGCGGCCGAGGCGTTCCGCGTGGCCGACCGGTCTTACGCCGCCGGTAAGGCGACCAACCTCGAACGACTGACTGCCCAGGACACGCTGCTGAATGCACAGCTTCAGCAGACCACCGAGCGATTCAACCAGAAAGTCTTCTTCCTTGACCTGCTGCGTTTGTCGGGCGTCCTGAAGGTCAAATTGCCGTTCATTCCAACAACAGTGCCCTCCACCCGGCCGGCCACTTTCCCCACCTACCCGCCTTCAACCCAGCCCGGTCCGGCTCCGATTCGCCGCCCCGCCACAGTTCCCGCGCCCGCGACTGCTCCGGCCACTACGCCTGCAACCGCCCCCGCTTTGACGCCCCAGGTGATTCCCACATCTTCCCCCGTCAGCCGCCCGGCATCAAACCCCACGACTCTGCCCGCGACCAACGCAGTCCGTGCCACCACTCGACCTGCATAACAACTGGTGCTTCAAGTTGTAATCATGAGGGGCGAAGAACGATCTTCGCCCCTTTTTTGATTCCCCGGGCGAACCTTCCACGCAATGCAGAAACTGGCGGAAATTTGTATTAAGCGGCCTGTCTTCGCGACCATGATCGTGCTTGCGCTCGTTGTGGTAGGGGCGGCCAGCTACATGCGGCTCGGGGTCGATCGGCTTCCAAGCGTCGACCTCCCGACAGTCACCATTCGCACCAGCTTTCCGGGTGGTGCGTCAGAGGAATGCGAAAGCCAGATCTCGCAGCGCATCGAGGAGGCCGTAAACACAATTGAGGGGATTTACGAGCTGCGCAGTATTTCTGGCCCCGGCCAATCGTATGTGATCGTCACCTTCAACCTGAACCGCAACATCGACATCGCGGCCCAGGATGTTCGCGATCGGGTGGCAACAACACTGCGCAATCTGCCTCCAGAGGCCGAGGCGCCGATCATCGCCAAGGCCAACAACGATTCGACGCCGGTGCTCAGCGTGGCCCTCTCGGGCAATCGCCAGATTCGCGAACTGACCGAGATGGCGGACAAAATCGTCAAGGAACGATTGGAACGCTGCGCCGGCGTGGGTGATGTCGGCATCGGCGGCGGCCTCGGGCGAACCATCAACATCTGGATCGATCCCGACCGCCTCGCCGCCTATCAGCTTCCCATCGCCGCCATTCACGATGCCATCGTCAACCAGAACGCCGACGTTCCCGGCGGCAACGTCACAACCCGCGTGCGGGAATCGCAGTTGCGAACCATGGGGCGGTTTGTCGATCCGCGCTCCTTCAACGATCTGGTCATCGCGAATATCAACGGCGCACAGATTCACGTGAAGGATATCGGCCGGGCGGAAGATGGAGCACGCGAGCAGCGCTCCACCGCCAGACTCGACGGCGTGCGGACAGTTGTCGTCGATGTTCGGCGGCAGTCCGGGGCGAACACCGTCGAAGTGATCGAGGCCGTTAAGAGCAGCCTCGATCAATTGAAAAATGAGCTGCCCAGCGATGTGAAGCTCGAGGTGATCCGCGATCAGTCACGCTACATCTATTCGGCCCTGCACGAAATCAACCTTCACCTGATCGTGGGCAGTATCCTCGCGTGCCTCGTGGTCCTGCTCTTCATGCGAAGCTGGCGATCGACCATTATCGCCGGCGTGGCAATCCCGGCTTCGGTGATCTCCACCTTCGGCATGATGGCGGCCCTCCACTTCACGCTCAACAGCGTCACAATGCTGGCGCTGGTGTTGATGGTCGGCGTGGTCATCGATGACGCGATCGTCGTGCTCGAGAACATCTTCCGGTTCGTCGAAGAGAAAAAGATGAACGCCTTTGACGCGGCGCGCGAGGCGACCGCCGAGATTGGCCTCGCGGTGCTGGCGACAACGCTGAGCCTTGTGGTCATCTTCATTCCGGTCTCGTTCATGTCCAGCGTTTCAGGACGATTCCTCTACCAGTTTGGATTAACCGCCGCCGTGGCGGTGATGGTCAGTCTGCTGGTTTCATTCACGCTGACGCCGATGATGAGCGCCAGGCTGCTCCATCCTTCAGACCTGCTCGGCCACGCCGCAGGCGCCAGATCGCGCCGCGGCTTTTATTCCCTCGTCGACGCATCCTATACATGGCTGCTCACCTTCGCCATGCGGCATCGGCCGTTGGTGGCGACATTGGCTGTTGCGGTCATCCTGTCGTCCATTCCGCTTTATAAAGTCGTGAAGCAGGAGTACGTGCCCAGCGATGTGGACGAAGCTGAATTTGGCGTTTCGATCAACGGGCACGACGGCACCAGCCTCGCGGCAATGGATCAAACCATCAGCGCCATTGAAGCGGACATCCGATCCACGCCCGGCGTGCGCACCGTTCTGACCCAAACCGGCGGCGGCTTCCTGGGCGCGATCAACTTCGGAAGCTTCTACGTGCGAATCGCGCCGCATTCCGAACGAACCTTTTCTCTTGAGAGGCTCTGG
Source organism: Tepidisphaerales bacterium (assembly GCA_038222915.1). Lineage (GTDB taxonomy): Bacteria > Planctomycetota > Phycisphaerae > Tepidisphaerales > Tepidisphaeraceae > JBBRHH01. Next base: position 3,291 of record JBBRHH010000232.1, on the reverse strand, counting down.
AACGAATTACGCAACGGCCGGCCGTTGCAGGCATTTCGAAACAACTATTCGCAGCGCGATGTGATGGTTGAAATCCGCAAGCGCCTCGCAAAGTATCACGACGTTCGTCCTTCGGTGCGGAACTTCGTTGCGTTTGACCTCGGTGGCAGCAACTACGACATCGACTTTGTTCTTCACGGCCCCGATCTTGAAACCCTCGCAAAAAACGCCGAAAAGTTGCGGGTGATCTCTCAGAAGCTCGGCGGCATTGTTGATGCGGACACCACCTTGAAGATCGAGAACCCGGAGCTTCGCGTGCAGATCGACCGTGCGCGGGCCGCGGACCTTGGAATCAGCGCCGCCGACATCGGTACGGCCCTGCGATTAATGGTCGGCGGCGAAACCAAGCTTTCACGCTTCCGCGACCCCAATCTGAATGAGGATTATGACGTGCAACTCCGGCTCGCGGACGGTGCTCGCAACGATCCAGCCTCGATCTGGCGGTTATATCTGCCGCACAAGGGCGGCGATCTGGTTCAACTTGGAAACCTTGCCACGCTTGAGCCGGCGGCCACTGCCGCGCGCATCGATCGCGTGGATCGTCAGCGTTCGGCAAACCTACGCGCCGGAATCGGACCAGGGTACGCCCTGGCAGACCGGCTGGAAGCACTCAAGGCAGCGGCTTCGGAGCTGAACCTCCCGGCAGGGTATACGACAGGCATTGCAGGGCGCGGCCGCGAGCTCAACCGCACGTTCTACGAATTCCTATGGGCGTTTCTCCTGTCCATCATCTTCATGTACATGATCCTCGCGTCGCAATTTGAGAGCCTTGTCCACCCCTTCACTATTCTCTTGTCCCTGCCGCTGTCCGTTCCCTTCGCACTCTTGTCGCTCTACTGGACCGGCAACACCCTCAATCTCTATTCGGCCCTCGGCATCCTCGTGCTGTTCGGCGTCGTCAAGAAAAACTCCATCCTGCAGATCGACCACATGAACCGGCTCCGCCGCCAGGGTCTCCCCCGATTCGACGCCATTATCCAGGCCAATCGCGATCGGCTACGCCCAATTCTGATGACAACGCTGGCGCTAGTCGCCGGCATGCTTCCCCTGTGGGTCGGCACGGGTCCCGGCGCCGAAGAGCGACGTGCTGTGGCTGTAGTAGTCATCGGCGGACAGACACTCTCACTCGTCCTGACCTTGCTGGTCACGCCGGTGGCCTATTCGCTTCTGGATGATCTGAGATCATTGGGACGTGGCAAACCAAATCGCATCGAGAATGAAGTGCCACAGCCATCAAAATCCCGTCAATATCGTTCTCAGGAAGAGCCAGTCGCCGTCTGAGCCCGCTCACTCAACCTGTGCGGAAAACCACGTGGCGCCAAATTCTTTGCGGCCCCACAGCAATAACGCCGCAACCGCGACAGGCGTCAATTCACTGGATCGTCGCATTGCCGCCTTTATATCCTCGGCCTTCGACTCGATCGACCAGCTCGCGTCATGCTCCTTCTTGTCCACCAATGCCTCGATCTCGATCAGTGTTCTTGTCGATCGTGTAATGAAGACCAGTTCCGGCTGGCGCAGTGACACGTCTTCGACCAGCCCAAGGCATCGAATGTCGGCGATGTCCGCCGGCCCGAACGAAAGCTCCTCGGCAAGCTCTCGTCGCACTTCGTCGAAAACATCCAGCGGCTCGCGCGGTTCCAGCGCGCCAGCGAATGGATGTATGCGATTCGGATAATACGCCACCGACCGATTGCGTCGCCCCATCACCATATAGCCGTCGCAGCTCAACAGGCCGCTGCTCACGCCAACCGGGTTGGCCAGCGATTGAACGCCAAATTCGTCGCCCAACTCGGGGTGCGAGAGGTTGGTTCCCACGAAAATCCGATAGGAAGTGCGGCTGAACGTAAGGGACAAATCGTTCCCCCTGGCCGCGTACGACTCAAGCCGGCACATCGGACCATCAAAAAGTCGCACACCGCGTCGGGCAACGCTCTCCCACTCGTCGGAGATCAAGTCCTGTGCTTTTTGTGAAAGAACAAGCGTGCTGTCGCTCCACGAACAATGAATGTGCCCGGGCAGCCAGTCGCCAATCAGATGAAATTTCAAGGGAGGCAGAGGCATGATTGCTACTGGCGCGACAGTGTCTTTTCCAGTACGCCTGTGATTCTCTGCACCAGTTGATTCATGTCCACTGGTTTCGCCAGAATCGCATCAACGCCCAGCGACTTGAGTTCTTCGGAGCGGGTGCTCATCAAATCCCCCGTCAACACCAGCATCGCTTTGAGCGATGCCGGCCGCCGCGCCGCGATCGACCGGAGCACTTCCCTGCCGTCCATGTCCGGCAACATCAGGTCCAGGAGAAGTACGTCCGGCTCCGCCTCACCGAGCGTCTCCAGGCCCTGCTGGCCATTTTGAGCCTGCAATACAGTCGCCCCAAGTCCTTCCAGCAACTGCGACGCGGCCTTGCGCGTCGCATCATGGTCCTCCACCAGCAGCACGCGATGCCCCGCCAGTGGACGTGCCTCACCATCGATTGCCCGTGGCTCGGTCAACGCGCGGGCGACTGGATCTGCCACATTCCTGATCACGCAGTTGGCCGGAAGGCAAAGCGTAAACATACTCCCTTTGCCAGGCATGCTTTCGACTCTGATCGTACCGCCCATCGCGTCGACAAGCCGCTTGCTGATGGCAAGGCCAAGCCCAGTTCCCTTGTTTCGATCCCGCTCCGGATTGCGCAATTGATAAAACTCGTCGAAAATATGTGGAACGTGCTCGGCCGCGATGCCGATGCCCGTGTCTGTCACACTCATACACGCACATCCGTCGCTTTCGCACCAGCCGCGCAACCGCACACCGCCCGCCGTCGTGAACTTGATCGCATTTCCCACCAGATTGCCCAAAACGCGACCAAGCTTGATCCGGTCGGCCCGCATCCAGACCGAACCGTCCATTGGCTCGACTTCCAGCGTAATGTGCTTTTGGTCCGCCAGCGGCTGAAGGTGTCGAACCTCGTCATCCAGGACATCCTGAACGGAAAACTCGCTCTCCTGAAGATCAACCTTGCCAGAATCAAATCGGGCAACGTCCAGCACATCGCTGACAAGTTCCACCAGCGTTCCCGCACTCGCCTGAAGCTCGCCCGCCATCTCCGGGATCTCTGACACGAAGGCCGGGTTGCTCGCCGTTCGTCGAATCAATTCCGCCAGCAGGTTGATTGCGTTGGCCGGGGTGCGGATATCGTGCGACACCGCAGCCAGAAAGCGCGTTTTCCGAACCGACGCCTCTTCGGCCTCCCGACGCCGCGTCTCA
>JBBRHH010000231.1:0-8947 GCA_038222915.1 Tepidisphaerales bacterium | reverse complement strand
GACGGCGGCACAAAGAAGCCCGCCGACGCCAATCCGAAGAACGTCGGTTTTGATCTTCCCGGACAAGCCATTCTCGTCGGCACGCCCGAAGACAACGCGGTGCTGAAAGTCGTTCGCGAAGGCCTCTTTCTCCCCTACGCGCCCAGCAAAGAATTCCCCGGAACCGGCAAGGGCTACATCGCCTGGCAGCGCGATGCCGTCGGCCTCGGCCGCGAATCGATCACCGTCATCGCCTACGACGAGACCGGCATGAGCGAGGCCGTCGGAACGCTCTACGAAGCCGTGCAGGGAATGGATCCGCTCACAAAGTTCACCCTGCCGGAATCCTCCACCCTGACCGGCGCATCAAAGGCCACCGCCGCGCCTTCACTAAAAATCGCATGGGTAGTAAATGTAACCGATCGCGTAGTCTCGATCACCAGTGGAGACACACTCAGCGTGCTGAGTGCAGACGGCACGCGCACCTCCCTCAGCGCTGACGGAAAAGTAACCGGTTCCAAGGCCGAATTGGTTGAAGCCGAAGCCAGCAAGCCGGATGCAACCGCCATGGCCACCGCATCAAAGATCCTGACGCCGGACCGGCTGCTCAAAACTGCCGTCCCCTTCAACAAGGGCGTCGCGATCGCCTACTGGGGTGGAACCCTCAAGCTCACGGATGCAGATGGGAAGGTAGTGAGTCAACTGCAGATGCCCAACGACATCGGCGCAATGGCAACGACTGGAGACAAGTTGATCGTCGGCACCAGCGACGGGAAGGTCTATTCAGTTTCGAGATAACACATGCTAGCGCGGAAGTCGTTCAAGCTCTTCACCCACGGCCGTCATCAGCGGCCGAAGCGTGCGCTCGGAAACATCAAAGGCAATGCCGGCCGCCGCAAACAGTTCCGGCAAAGGCCGGGTGCCGCCCAGTTTCAGCCCAGCGCGATAGTTCGCCAGCGCCCGCCGCGTGTCCTCCCGCGACTTCATCCAAAGCTGCAGCGCGCCAAGCTGCGCGATTCCATACTCGATGTAATAGAACGGCACATGGTAAAGATGCAGCTGTTTCTGCCACATCGACTCGCGCGTCGCCTCGTGGCCGCTCCAATCCAGCTTGCTCGAAAATCGATTGAGAAGCCGCAGCCACTCCGCCTTCCGCTCCTCGCGCGAGTGGCCCGGATGCGTATAGATCCAGTGCTGAAAAGAATCGATCGTCGTCATCCACGGCAGGAACCGGATGATCCCTTCCAGCAGCGTGCGCTTCGCCCGGGCCGCGTCGGCCTCATTGTAAAACACATTGAAGTGATCGCTCCCCAACAGCTCCATGCTCATACTCGCCACTTCACAAAATTCCATCGGAGCATGCCGAAGAAAAACCAGCGGCTCATCGCCGGCCGCGATCGCATGAAAAGCATGACCCCCTTCATGCAACAGCGTCTCCACATCGCGCTGCAGCCCCGCCGAGTTCATAAAGATGAACGGCTCCTTCACCTCTTCGAGCGTCGATTGATAACCGCCCGGCTGCTTCCCCTTCCGGCTCGCCAGATCCAGATTGTCCCGGCTGCGCAGCGACTCAAATTGTTCCGCCAGTTGCGGCGAAAGCCGGCTGAAAATCTCCTTCACCTTGTCGACAAAAACGTCCACCTGCTTCTCATCAAACGGATGCAGCGGCGATCTCCCTTTCGGATCGACCGCCGTATCCCACGGCCGAAGCGCCTCGATCTTCATATCCTCGCGCCGCTCGCGATCCAACTCCGCCACGAGCGGCACACAAGCCTCCGCGATCGCATCCGCAAATCGCAGACAATCCTCCGGCGTATAGTCAAACCGCTTCAACGATTTCCACATATACGCCCGGTAGTCACTGCAATCCGCATTCAGCGCGATCTTCTGCCGGATCACCAGCAACGCATCAAAGATCTCTTCCAGCCGCTCGCGATCCACCAGACGCCGGCTCGAGCTCAGCTTCCACGCCTCCTCCCGCGTTGGCCGATCCGTCTGCTCCAGAAACTTCCCGATCTGTTGCAGCGTGTACTCCTGCCCCCGAAAGCTCACCATCATGGCGCCGCTCAGCTTGTCGTATTCGTTGATCAGCTTCGTCGACTCCGTCTCGAGCGCAACGTTCTCATCACGATAAACATCCACCTCGGCCTGCCATTGCCGGCCAAGAATGAAATACCGCCGATCGGAAAGCTCCGCGCGATACGGCGATTCCAGGAACTTCTTCTGCAGCTTGAAAGAGACCGGTTTGGTCTCCGGCTCGATGTTCTCGACAAAATGCAAAAACGCCTTCTCGATCTCCGCATCATCCGTATGACAGCTCTTCTCGATGTACCGCCGGCTGCCGTATTCATCGACGGCAGCCGTCAACTCCGAAAAATCGAGCAGCCACCGTTCCAACTCCCCCGCGGAACCAATCGGCCGATCCAGCAGATCGTTGTACATCGGCGAAAGCTTCGACCAATCGGCGAGATCGATTTGCTGCGGGACATAGCGGCGGACAGGCGTGCTTGCGGTCATCGGATATTCCTTTTAACGTTCTGCCCGAAACCTAAAGGAAACATGAACGCGCATCAACCCGCAATCGACCTGCAGAACGTCGGCCTCCGGCGCGGCGAGAAGTGGATTCTCCGCAACATCAACTGGACGCTCCCCGCCGGCGTGTGCGCCGCCATCCTCGGCCCCAACGGCAGCGGCAAGAGCACCCTCACCCGAATCCTCGCCTGTCACCTCTGGCCAACCGAAGGCGAATCCCGCATCCTCGGCGGCCAATTCGGCGACGCCAATTTGATCGATCTCCGCCGTTCCATCCGCCTCGTCCAACCTGCCGGCCCCTATGACATCGATCCGGAATTAACCGGCCGCGAGGTGGTTCTCACTGGCTTCTTCGGCACCATCGGCCTGTACGACGAAGTGACCCGAGCTATGGAGGACGAGGCAGACCACGTGCTGGAGCAGGTCGGCCTCGGTTCGCTCGCATCGCATGTTTACCGAACCCTGAGCAGCGGCGAGCGCGCGCGCAGCCTGATCGGGCGCGCACTGGTGCGCGAACCGCGCCTCCTCCTGCTCGATGAACCGACAGCCGGGCTCGATCTCCTCGCCCGCGAGCAGGTGCTCGCCACAGTTCAGCGCATGTTCGACACAGAGTCCGACCCGCCAACAGTATTAATGATCACACACCACGTCGAAGAACTGCCACCCGCAACATCGCACGTCCTCGTGTTGAGCGAAGGCAGGGCCGCCGCATACGGAACACCGGCGCAAGTTCTTCGCCCCGATGTTCTCTCGCCAGTGTATGGCTGCCCGGTGCAGGTGCGTGAGAGTCACGGCCGACGATATGTCGAAGTACAGCCTTCGAGTTGGGGTGATTTGCTCGGCCACCGCGATCACGTTCAACCTTGACGCTTTGTGCAACCGCAGCTAGCCTCTGCCTCAACACTTACGCAACGAAAGGGAACCTGATGAAGATGAACAAAACATGGATCTGCGGCGCTTTGGCCGGTGCACTCGTGGCGGCCGTCGGCCCCACCTTGATGAAGCAAATTCCCGCCCATGCCGCTGAGCCGGCCGCCGGTCCAGCAGCGGGCACTCCCGCCGCCAAGGCCGAGCCGCTCACCACGAAGGATCTCAGCCTCGATCAGGCGCATCTCATTCTCGCGGCCGCCATCAACAAGGCCAAGGAAATCAACACCAAGATGGACGTCGCGGTTGTTGACGCCGGTGGAAATTTGAAGGCCTTCGCCCGCATGGACGGCGCATGGCTGGGCAGCATCGACATCGCGCAGAAGAAGGCCAAGACCTCCCGCGCCTTTGACATGAATTCCGGTGAGATCGGCAAGCTCTCACAGCCAGGCGGTCCGCTCTACCAGATCGAAATATCCAACAATGGCCTTATCAGCTTCCCCGGGGGCATCCCCCTGAAGGCCGCCGACGGCACGGTCATTGGCGCCATCGGCGTTTCAGGATCCACGGTCGAGAACGACCACACTGTCGCTGCCGCTGGCGCGGCCGCGGTAAAATAGTATATCGTCAGTTGTTGCGGACGATTGGCATCCAAGCCATCGGCAATACTCCTGGCCTCGCCCACGTTCACTCCGTGACATGGCGGACAACTCACGTAGACCGCGCTAGAATAGCGGCGGATGAAGGACGCTCCTCAAATTACAGACCTGATGACGGTGGCCTTGTTTCCCCTCTCCAACTTGGTCCTGTTCCCACGCGCGGTGTTGCCACTGCACATTTTTGAAGAGCGATACAAAGACATGACCGCTGATGCACTTGAACGCGACCATCTCAACGCCATGGGCTTGTTGAAGCCTGGCTGGGAGAAGACCTACTACCAGCGACCTCCAATTGAGCCGGTGGTCTGTGTTGGCGAAATTCTATCGCACGAACAGTTGGCTGATGGTGACTATAACTTCCTCCTGCGTGGCCATATTCGTGCAAGGATCCTCCGAGAGATCCAGGGGAAGCCCTATCGGATTGTCCAGGTGGAGCGCCTGATGGAAACATCGGTCCTGGAGATTGACCTTGAAGAGGAGCGTAGGCGCCTCGTTCAACTATTTACTTCCGGCGGAATCTCGGGTGTACCCGCAGCAGAACAATTCAAAGCGCTTCTCAGCGGACCAGCACCGACGGCACATCTTGCCGACGTCGTGGCATTCAGCTTCCTTGAGCAAACAGAATTGAAGCAGCGCCTTCTTTCGGAGACTGACGTCAAATGCCGTGTGAGACAGATTGTCGACGCGGTGGAGGAGATCGGATTTCCGATTGATCCAACTTTGAATTAACATGCACAACAATGCATGTCAGAGGATCTCGCGTAAGGCTTTGCCTTTTTCGGCGATTTAGCCACAATCCCTTTGGCGGGCCAGGAACAACGTTAGAATGTGGTATTTCGCGTACGGATCGAATCTCAACTCTCGGGCAGTGACGGAATGGTGCCGTCACTTCGGCCTACGCCCGCCCTCCATGAAGCCGGGTCGCCCGGCCGTTCTCGACAATTATCGACTCGGCTTTCCAATCTTCAGCGAATACTGGGGCGGCGGCATCGCTGATATCGTCTACGACCCCGGCAAATACGTGGCTGGTGCGCTCTTTGAAATGACAGAAGCCGAAGTCAAGGTGCTGGACCAGAAGGTGGCGCGGAAGTTGGACACAGCCGGCAAGGAAATCGGAACGTACAAGCGCATTGAAGTCAAAGTCGCGCCGCTGGGCCGTGGCGAGCCGGTGACTGCCGCAACGTATCAGGGCACGAACGCCGAGCGTTACGACATCCCGCCCACGCAGCATTACATGGATATGGTGATCCAGGGCGCATACAGTTTTGGGCTGTCGATGATGTGGATCTCCTACTTGCAGAGTTTCAGCACACAGGTCGGAAAAAAACCTCGGCCGCCGGGCTATGGTGAAGCAGCAGCAAAGATGTGAGACATTCGCTCCGACGCATTCTTCATGCGCGACCTGACACAGTTATTCACGGCACTGGCCAAATCGCCGTTTCGGCGCAAATTCCGTCTTTCAACTCGAGAATCGACGTATCTGCGTTCAAAGGGCCTTGCGCAAATTCTCACTCATGCGTCTGATTTGATCCGGCAGCGGCTAGCGCCCGCGAAGCCGTTGAATGACGGCAAGCAAACCCCTCTGCGGAATCACCCGGTGTTTGTTGCCCAGCATGCGACGGCCACTTGTTGCCGCGGATGTCTTGAGAAATGGCATCACATCCAACGCGAAAGAGAATTGAGCGATCAAGAACAGCAATATGTTGTCCAGGTGATCGAGCATTGGTTGTTGATGCAGGTTCCCGACTTGGCGTTATGCGGCGTCGTCACCGAGCAGCCAACACTTTTTGAGCAATGAATCAGGCGGCGAGCATTCTGGGGTTCAATTGTTCGGATGCATCACGCCCGGCGAACAGGTCAATGACGGGCCGGTCTGTTTGCGCAAGCCACGATGAGTATCGTTGAGCCGCGTGGACCGGCGACAAATTACTGACAATTGCGGCATCCCATTTCATGCGCGATGCCGCGCCATCCTTGATCAGTGGGATGTCACGGTAGCGCCGGCCGGGCGATCCAAGTTTTGCATCAGCGACCGCCACGATTTCCAAGCCGCAGGTTTTGGCCGCCAAATAGTAGGCGAGCATGTTTTTTCCAAAATCCAGGAGGAGGATCCGATTGAGGCCAAACCGTTGCTGCACCTCCTGAAGCCGTCGGCGTGTCTCCTGAATCTTGGAGAACTTCTCAAAGGTTCGAAGATCGAGCGGCCTGCGCGCCTTGGTCCGCATCGCCGCCCACGCTCCGCCGCTCATTCCCCGGAGCCACGGCAGCAAATGTCCCTTGGATGCCGCGATCAGGTAATAGCGATAGCTCCAATCGGCGGCGTATGAGAGCGCCCATGGTCTTGGAAAATGCCGTGCAATCAGCAGGAGATTGTTCCGAACATCCAGTTCGGTGATGCGCTCGGGGAATCGCGTCCCGGACGTTTTCAGATGGGTAACGTAAAGATCTTCGAAGCGTCGAACTTCCCATCCCGCCGCAAGCAGGCGCAGGGAGAGATCATACTCCTCGGCCGCCATGAAAAAGTCCGTAGGGAGCCCTCCCACCTGCTGTAACGCACGCCTTCGGAATCCGGTCCCGCATCCGATGAAGACATTTGGGTAGGCGCTGCATTCCTGCGATCCGTCGGGAAGCGTGATATTGAAGACCGCTGCCCCAAGTCGCGCGTCCGATTCAAAATGCTGAATCATCCGCCGAATCGATCCGGGCTGGGGAAATGAATCGTCGTCGAGGAAAACAACGTATCGGCCGAGCGCGTGATCGATGCCGATGTTCTTGGCGACTGGCCCGAGATTCTCCTGCTGAACGAACACGCGTATATTCGGGAACCATCTCCCGACCGCTTCGGCCGTGCTGTCATGGCTGGCGTTGTCCACAACGAATGTCTCAAAGCTGTCCGCGGCGAGGCCGCACCGATTCAACTGCTGAAGTGTATTCAGCAGCACGTCGCGCCGATTGTGTGTTGAGATAACGAAGCTGACAAGGATCTTTGAAGAGATCATCACGTTCACCCGGCGTTACGCCACCTGTCGTTTGGTGCCCCGCAGGCTGCACGGTTGTAATGGATCAAAATCATTGACGGCCGGATTCCGCGCCGGAAGCGGCCACTTCGCAAACAATTTCTGGTTGTCCTTTGCGGCACGCGCAGAATCGTCCACACGTCGTGCATCATCGTATTCGTCGTGATCGATCAGCGCGCCGAATGCCGGCACGACGCGGAGGCCAGCGCTCCAGACCTTCAACGAGAAATCCGGATCGGCGGCATTCAGAAAATAACGTTCGTCGAAATAGTCCAGACGCTTATAAAGACTTCGCCGGCCGATGCCGAAATTGGCGTAGAGCGTCCCGCGGACATGAAGCAATTTAAAGGACCGGCCCATTCGCTGCGTTTCATACGCAATACTGCGAGTTGCCTGGTTGTGATGAAACATGGCGACAAATCCGACATCGGAGGCTGACCCATCGAGCTGAGCGACGGCGTTGTCCAGTGAACCCTCCAGCGGCCTGGCGTCGTCGTTCAGCCATGTCATGTTGCGGCCCGTAGCGGCGCGAAAGCCTTTGTTAACGCCGCGGACAAATCCTTCGCGACGTTCTTCGTGGATTACTTTGAGGCGCCCACCCAATCGATCGGTCGCTTCCTTCAGAACTGACGGGGTATCGTCGCCGCTTGCCCCATCAACAACAATGACCTCAATCCGACAGCGCGTCGTCGACGCAATGGCCGCCAGACTTGCGCGTAGCAATCTCGCACGATTGCACGTGGGCACGATGATGGACAGGTCAGGCTGCATTCGCGAACTCCTCATTTGAATACAACCTTAAGACAGCCACGCCGGCGTCTCGTATCGCCGCAGCCTGTGCCCAGAACTGGTCCTCGTAGGTATCCGTGCTCAACACGATTGGAGGCACTTTTTCACCCGATCGAACCCGTTGGTGAGCCCGCTGGAGCGACTCAACCGGAATTCCAAGATACTCACGAGTTGTTGAGAATCTCGGGTGATCGTCCAGAATCCCAACGACTCGATGGCCGCGCGATTCCCACAGATGCCGCTCTGTCAGCAATCTCGCTGTGTGTTTCCCAGCACCGTAGAGCAGAACCTCAGCGCCTCGACCACTCTCCCGGGCAATACCATCCATGATGGACACAAGACGATTCCCCGGCGTCCCTAAATCGGCGCTTCGGTCGCTGGCGAGATACGCGCTTATTGAATTGAAAGCGATTAACAGCGGGCCTGCGCACTGTGGCGGCAACGACATCATCTTTGCCGGCAAACGACGGCCACACTTCTGAAAGGAATCAATAGTGTCCTGGTAATAACCAACGCGCCGCGCAGCTGTCGTCTTGGGCGAGCAGAGTGTGCGAATGTGTGCTTGCGCACGTCTTGAAAGGTCGAGCAAACGATTTCGGTCGCAATACAGATTCTGCATATGCGCGGCCAGAGCCGTTGACGAGCCTTGCGCGCAAGCAACGCCCGCATTTCCAACAACGTCCACCGATCCGGTCGACTCTGCAACGATCACCGTTCGCCCGGCGGCAAGCGCCTCGCAACAGGCCAGCGAGAAGTTTTCGGTCAAACTTGGCATGACGCAGAAGCTTGCGCCTCGGAGTTCGTCCTCAACCTCCAACTGCGGCATTTCTCCAGTAAACGCGACGCGGCCGGCGATCGCTGGCGAAAGCCTTGCATGCAAGAGCTGTCGCATCGATCGACCACCAGGCGCTGTACTCGTATCGGGGCCGATGAATCGGAACTGGGCGGATAGGTTGTCAGTGAGAAAGATGTTCAACGCATCAACCAGCATCTCAACCCCTTTGAGACGCTCAATCCTCCCAACAAACAGCATGGGACCATTCTCTGGCGGCGCCACAAATGTATCGTTGCGGCAAACATAAGGATGAGGAATGGTCGTCAGAG
>JBBRHH010000230.1:0-8950 GCA_038222915.1 Tepidisphaerales bacterium | reverse complement strand
TACGTCAGCTCGTAAATGTCCTCAATCCCGCGCGACGCCTTGAAGACCAGCGCTTCGAACCCCGGCGTGATCGGGGTGCCAAGCTCGAGAGTCAGCGCCTGGGCGCGGGTAATCAGTTCATGTGGATCGGAAATCTCCGCCCGCGTGATCTTGTTCATCACCTCGCCTGCCGCGTACCCCAGCATCCGCTCCGCGCCGACGTTAAAGATCTGGATGACGCCTTTCGCATCGGTGGCGATACTCGAAAAATTGGCGCTGTTAAATATTGCGCTCTGGAGTGCGCCAGCCGTGACCAGCGCCTCTTCCTGCCCGCACCCTGCCACATGCCGAATCGCGCCCGAATCGCACAGTCCCTCCTCCGTTCGCAAGGGTCTACGACTTTGTAAGCTTGATCCAGCCATCCAACGCCACCTTCCGTAAGCGCCGTGCGATATTCGATTTCGGGTTGACTCCCCCGCTTCGCAACATCCACGGATCGTTCCCGCTCTACGAAGGATGTCGGCTCGAACGGAACGCTCCGGTCACGCTGAATTCTTTATTTTACAAGTATTTACAGCAAGACGCCGAGAGCAATGCCCTTTTCGGTGTCGTTATGACCTGTACGTGACCGGTCGTCTGCTTGGGACCCCAGGCGAAGCGGACGATCAGTTCGTCAGCACCGCGTCCTTCGCGATCGCCCGCTGAATAGTCATGTGCAGGACATGCAGGTTGATGGGTTTGGTCAGATGCGCGAAGAACCCGGCGTCATAGCTATGCTGCACGTCCGATTCCAGCCCATAGCCGCTGACCGCAACGCCGGGGATGTTCCGAAGCTGTTTGAGTTGCCGCATCAGGTCATGGCCGCTGGCGTCAGGCAGACCGATGTCACTGACCAGCACGTCAATCGGGTTCGCTGCCGCGTAGCTGAGAGCGGTGCTGACGGAGGTTGCGCCGGCAACCTGATAGCCGAGCGATTCGAGCAGACGGCTCAGCACGCGCAGCGTGTCCTGATGGTCATCCACCAGCAACAGCCGCGCTCCAGAAGCCGCCTCATGCTCGTGCAGTGTGCCGGCAATTTGCTCGGCGACTTTCTCAGACGGATCGATGGTCGGAAATTCCGTGGTGAAGCACGACCCTTTGCCCTTCCCCTCGCTGTCGATCTTGATGGTCGCGCCATGCAGATCCATGATTGCTCTGGAAATCGTGAGGCCCAGTTCCAGGCCACCGAACTTTCGGACGATACCGTGATTTGCCTGCTCAAAAGCGGCAAAAATACGCGGTATCGCTTCGGCGTCCAATCCTTCCCCGGAGTCGCTTATCTCGACGGCAAGAACGCCAGGCCGTGGATTGAACGTGTGGATCCCGACATGGCCGTCCTCGGGCGTGAACTTGATGGCGTTTTTGAGCAGATTCCAAAAGACCTGATGCAGCCGCGCGGTATCGCCCGAAACCAGCGTGTCCACTGCATCAAGCTCAAGGGTCTGATGCTGGCCCTTGGCGGTGATATCACCGCGAACAATATTAAGGACATTCTGAAGAAGGGAGCCGATGTCCACCGGGCCCATCTCCATGCGCAGCTTGCCATGGCTGATGCGGGTGATGTCGAGCAGATCGTCGATCAACTTCATTTCCAGTTCGACATTCCGGCGGATCATCGCCACGTCGGCGCGCGCATCGATTGGAAGGCGCGTATCCCTCTCCATCGCGGCCAGTGTCATGACCACCGGCGTCAAGGGAGTGCGAAGTTCGTGGGAAAGGGCGGCGATAAACTCGTCCTTGGACGTGTTGGCGGCCTCGGCCGCCCTTCTTGCCTCCTGCTCCGAGCGTATCCGCGTTTGGAGTTCGTCGGTCAGCAGTTTGCGCTCGGTGATATCGTGATCGATCACCATCGCCGCGAGAATATCGCCGGCTTTGTTACGAATCGGCGCCGAGGCGACCAGAAGCGTCATGCGTTTGCCGTCGGTACGCTTGATGCTGATCTCCTCGCCACTGATGACCTCGCCGGTGAGGATCGACCGCGCCACCGGCCATTCGTGCGCTTGATACGGCCGATTGTCGGAATGAAAACCTTCCCACTTCGCATATTCCTCAATGCAGTTGGGCGGGACGATGCGATGGCCGAAGTTCTTCTCGATCCGCTCATTCTCGTAAAGAATCCTGCCACTGGGCGCTTCGCAGATCATCACGCCCGCCGGGATGTGGCGCAGCAGCCTCTCGATCGACGCCTGCTTGAAGAAAAGCCGCTCGACGAGCAGTTTCAAGTCGGCGTTGGCTTTTTTCTGCTCGGTAATGTCGTGGAAAAAAATCGCCAGGCCCTCCGGCGACGACACCGCGTGAACCTCCAGCCAAACCCCCAGAATCGGACAAAAGAACTCGGCGCGAACTTTGATTCCGTCCGTGGTCTTGAGGTGATGCTCCTCGTAAAAAAGAGTGGCGACGATTTCCGGAAAGGCGTCCCAGAATATTTTCCCCAGCAGTTCCTCCCGGGACCGGTGCGTGATCTTCTCCGCCTCGCCATTGACGTAGATAAGATGCCATGTTTTGTCCAGTGCGCAGTACGCGTCGGACATCGTCTCCCGTACATCGCCCAGGCGGCCCATTGCTTGAAAATCTCTGGTGAACATCCGTGTCCCATCTTCCATGTTGGTGAAACAAGAGGTGCTGTTCGAAAGGCCCGCTCGAAAGGTCGGTTTTCACTCCCATCCCGACCGCGCAGCCCAAATCGCGGTCGGAAGTGAATCCGATACCGATCAACCTTAGATGATCGCGGTGCCATCCCCTACCCGTTTTTCTACGAAATCTTTCCCGTTATTTCATTTTACTGCATCTGGACGTACGCGAGCGATCGCTCGGAAAGACTCAGCGAGTTCTCGCGACCAATTCGCAGTTTACTTAACGATCTTGCTGCCGTGCAAATTAGGTCGCCTCAATTCAGGCCTCGGATTCCCGCAATCCACAGAGCCTCACCTCACCCCAAAATCAACATCAAATTCCCCGGCCCCGCTGTTATCCACCAGGCTCACCGACACCAGCGAAGCCGTAGTCGCATGCTTCCCGGCCGAATACGCAAACACCTTGTAATCCGCATCCTGTCCAAGGCCGTCAAAGTGATACGACCCATCCGCCGCCGTATGCGTCTGCGCCTTCACCTTGCTCGCGCTATCGAGCAGCACCACGAGCTGACCCGCCACACCCTGCTCGCCGCGCTCGCGCTGCCCATCCCGGCTGGTGTCGTTGTAGACCGTCCCGGAAATCGTCCCCGTTGAGAAGATGAACCCGTTCTTCTGAAGATTCGTGATCATCGTATTCCGGCGGATGATGTCCGTCAGCGTCGTATTCTGAATCTCCTTCAAATCCGATCCGCTGAACGTGTTCTGATAGAACAACCGGTCGCCGTCCCGCGTCCGCTCAAACTGGTCCGCGATGATCCGCGTAAACAGCTTCCCAACGCTCCCGCCGCTCGCGTGAGCCTCAGCCAATCCGCCGTCAAACAGATCCACCTTGTTCACATTGTCCACGCGCTTCCCATCCGCATCAATGTGTGTCCCATACACTTTGCGAAGCTCCGCCTGGACCTTCTTACTGCTCGTGATCTGCGCAAACGAAGTCACCTTCGGCATCCCGTAAGCAACGCGCACGTTGTTGAAACTCGGCAACCCCAGGTCCCGGCCGCGCTGCACGTCCAGCGAATAAAGATCCGAACCGCCCACGCTCGGATTGCCCGGCGCAAACAACTGGTTCCGCAGCGCATCCTCAATGTGGTTATCCCCCTCCTGCGAATTGTCGGCCACCAGATACTTCATGATCTCATCCACCCCCGAACCCACAAATCCAGTCCCGCCCTGCAAAACCGCGGGATTGTCGGCCGACGCATTAAAGTCTACCGGGTCATGCGACTCGCTCCCATCGTTGGCAAAAAAGTCGATGTTCCCGTTCACAAACGAATGCCCCACCCGATAGGCGGCCGTCGAAAATTCCGCCGCAATCCCCGGATTAACATCCGAGTCATACCCCTCATACGCAGTCATCGCCTTGGTACCCAGCATGGCCGGCAGAAACTCGTTGTAGGTAATGCTCTGAATCTCCGCGATCACCCGCTGGCGGGCATGGTTGTACAGCGTCTGGTCGCTCCACTGCGGATGCTGCCTGGCATACCGTTTCGCCCAGTAGTTATGCTCGCGCAGCATCACCACCTGCATCGCGGCCAGTTCCGAATTCTCATTCACGCGGATATCCCCCGCCGCAAACAACGTCGTCGGATCCGTCCCCGGAATATGAATCTCAACCGGCAGGTTGCCGGTGTTGATCGGCAGCAGATCGCCCGCGCTCGTCTTCATCAACCCACCCGACAACGTCCGCAGCTTCCGCGCCCGCGCCGCGTCCGACCCATAAATCATCGACCCGTCGAGAAACGACGTCACCTTGTTCGGCTGCTGGCGCGGATTGCTCTTGCTCGTCCCGGTGGCCGGATCAAACGCAGCCCGCGAAAACTGGATCAGGCTCACCGGCGTAAACACCGCATCGTCCGACGGCACCTTGATCGACGCGCTCTCGTTCCCCGCCGGCGTAAAGTCCAGGTCGTGATCGATGAACTGCCCCCACGTGTAAATCATGTCGGTCATGTTCCGGCTATTGGGCTCTGGATCCACCAACTGGCTCCCCAGCACATTGCTCAGCGTTCGTGCCCCCGGCCGCCCCGCCCCCGCCATCGATGAAATCCCATCCCCATACGCCGTACCGGCCTTGCGCAGCAGATCGACGTCGGCGCTTCCCCATTTCGTATGATCCAAATTGTTCCCCACCCCGTTCAATGGGTAATAAGCGGCCGCCACCGAAAACAAACGCCGTTCTTCCAGCCGCTCAAGGCCTGCATTCGATCGCCGCGTACGTGGGGTCGCCGTCTTCATTGCCGCTCCGTAAGTAATTGTTGTTGAGACTCAATCTCAACATGACATTAAACTATCAGGCCAGCGTTCGCTGTCAAGCGTGTGTCACGTGCGGTCACTTCTTCCGCTCGTCCATCGTCACTTCAAAAGTCTTGAGTGCCCCTTGATCAAACCGCGCCACCAGAACCTCCTGCATGTTGTGCAGGAACACCGCCAGCTTCAGCTCGGCGTCATAATGCAGTGACAGCGAGATCGACGAATAAGGCTTGTCGTTAAGACGCTCCTTCTCATCCACGCACGGCATCTCAATTCCAATCCACTTATTCTTCTCGATGTCATAAGCAAGATTCCCCACCTGCCCCGCCGGCCCATGCACGCGCCCCGCGTTCAACAGCATGTCGATCTCCGGCACATACACCGTCTCGCGCATGCAAATATTCAGAGGCCGTCCCGGCGTCGCCGCCGTCGTCGCTCCCCCCTTCATCGCATACTCCACCATCGGGCTCCCATCCTGGCCCAGCCACAGCGCATCCCGCTTCGAGTCGTAACAAATGCCCGACGTATCGCAGTACGCCGACGAGAGCGATCCGCTCTTCAGCGGCAGTTGCGTCCAGGACCGCGACTTGTGGTTGTACAACTTCAAATCCCCGCTGCTCCGCCCATCCCCAAACCACATCACAACCCCCGCCGGCGTCGTCCCGAGCGCCACCCGGCTTCCTCCACCCACCTCCGGCCCAATCGGAAATTCCCAGTTGCGGGTCGCCGGGTCATACGTCCACGTCCCGCCGCGCCCGCTAAACACCATCCGATCGGCCACCGTATCAAAAGCCATCGCATACCAGACATGAATCGGCACCGTCGGGTGATTATTAAACGTCTGATTGAACATCGCGCTGAAGCTGGCCGCCGCAAACGGAAACTCGTCGCGAAAACCGGTGCTCCACGTCGCGCTCCGCAGGCTGTAATGCGCCACATCCGTGTAGTGCCACGCACTGTGCCCGCCCCCAAACGACAACAACTGATGCCGCGCCGGATCGTACGGCGTCTTCCCCCAGGGATGCTCGTTGGGCTTCTTCGGCCCGGCCGGCAGCAGCGTCCAACGATTCGCCGGCAACTCTTTTAACGTCTTCGCAATGCCCGCAACATCAGGCTTGCTCACCGCATCAAAATCCCCCGGTGAATCAAAACACTGCACAATCGATCCCGCCGCCACCCCGCGCTCCTTGCTCCCCGCATCTCCGGCCGCCGCATCCACGCGCATCCCCCACGTCACCCGCGCGTTGGAGTTCTTCGCATCCTTCCCGACAACCAGCAAAGTGTCATTCGTATCAACCGCCCCCGTCCCGCCCGCCGGCCCCTCCTTCATCTCACCGATCAGCCGCCATTCATTGCCCACCACGTCATAGGTCCAAAGCTCCTGCGCCGGCTTTGGATTCCCGTGCGGCACGCCGTACGGACTCGAAAACACCGTCGCCCCATACAGCAAAGCCTTCCCGGCCTTCGGAAGCCACGCCAGCACATGCCCCGCCCGCGGCGAAGGACACACCGCAGGATGCCGCTGCTCCCACGTCCGCGTCTTACAGTCGTACACCCAAGTATCCGCAAGATAACTGTCCAGCCGGCAACCCCCAAACAACACAACCTTCCCATGCACCGGATCCACCGCCATCTGCGACACCCCGCGCCCGCACGGCTCCACATCCAGCGCCCGCTCCGCGCGCAGCGCCGCATCCACAATCGCCTGCCCATTCGCAAGAGTCTCCGCCCCCACCACCCCCTTCACCTTCTCCGCCACCGCATTAAAGCCCGCAGCAACGCTCGCCATCTCATCCGAGCTCTTTAACTCCGCCATCAACTTCTTCGCCCGCTCCGCACCCTCCCGCGCCACCGCCCCAAGATCCGCCACCGCCTCAGACTTATTCTCCGTACCGTAAAACCGATTCCGGCACGCGTTCACAAGCCTCTCCGCCAAAACCCGAATCCCCCGCACCCTGGCCTGAATCTCCTTCTGCGCAACCGACCCGACGGCCACCCGTTTCCACGTGTTCTCCGCTATGCTGTAAGCCCACGTCCCCGGCGACCCCCCATCCTCTTCACTAGTCCCGCCGATTGACAAAACTTCCTTATTCACCGGATCAAACGCCAGCGATCCATACAGCATCGCATACCCGCCGCGCGCCTTGCTGAACGGCGGCGTCTTCAGATCCGTCCACAGCCGCGTCGCCGTATCAAACCGAAGCGTCGCATCCTGAAAATACGCATAAACCACCCCATCCTGACCATTCACCGCCCACTGATGATACATCCCCGGATCGCGCATATACGGATTGATCTTCCGCCAGATCCGCGCCACCCCATTGGCGTCCGCTTTCAAAACGTCCTTCTTCTCGTCGTTGAAGTTCACATCAGGCGCATCCGTCGGCCCCGCCGGCGCTCGATACGGCACACCCTCCGGATATGCATTCACCCACTGCTCGACAGCCGCATTAAAAAACTCCGTGTCATAGTGCGGCTTCCCATTCACCCCGCCGCCGCTCATCACAAACCGCCCCAGCTTCCCATCAAAGAAAAACACCGGCCAATCGCGCGCCCCCGTCTCCTCCTCCCCAATCTTCACCCACGTGTTCACCGGCGTCTGCTCCACCTTCACACTCACCGGCGTCTCCGCCGCCCCGCAGATGGCCGCCGCCCCAAACACGATCGCTGCAAATAATGTTGGCTTCATCCGCTCATTACCGCGGAACCATTACTCCG
Source organism: Tepidisphaerales bacterium (assembly GCA_038222915.1). Classification (GTDB taxonomy): domain Bacteria; phylum Planctomycetota; class Phycisphaerae; order Tepidisphaerales; family Tepidisphaeraceae; genus JBBRHH01. The sequence continues at coordinate 1,331 of JBBRHH010000230.1, read as the reverse complement.
TCGAAACTCCCCGCCTCCCACACCGCCGCCAACAGCGCCCGCAACTCAGGTTCCCCCGTAAACGGATTGATCAAAGTCACCCGCAGATACAACCCATTTTTCAACCGGGTCTGCACCAGATAAAACGCTCCCGACTCCAAAATCCGCCGCCGAATCCGCTCCTGCAACGCATCCAGCGCCTCCCCGTCCACCCCCGCCGGCCGATACCGAAAGCACACAATGTTGCACTGCGGCGCAGTCCCCAGTTCGAAATCCTTCTCCGCCATAATCATCTCCCCAAACCGCCGCCCCAGATCAAACGCCGCCGTCACATACTCCGCAAACAGATCCGTCCCATGCACGCAAAGCGCCGTGTAAAGATGCAGCGACATCATGTGCTTCGTGCACTCCAGCGTCCGCTGACAAATATTAAACCACTGCTCCTCCGGCGAAGCCTCCGAAAACAAATACGAAGCATGCTGCGCAAACGCCTGATACGAATCCCGCCCATCGCGAAATATCACCGCCGTCGCCAGCGCCGGCATCAGCATCATCTTGTGCGCATCCCACACCACCGAATCCGCCCGCTCAATCCCGCGCACCAGGTGCTTGTAAGAATCCGACAACACCGCCGCCGCCCCATGCGCCCCATCCACATGCAGCCAAAGCCCCTCCTTCTCACAAAAGTCCGCGATCCCCTCAATCTCATCGAAACTCCCCGTCGCCGTCGAACACGCACTCGCCACCACCGCAATCACCCGCCGCCCACTCGTCCGCGCCGCCTCCAGCGCGCTCCTAAGCGCCCCCACCTCCATCCGATACGCATCATCCACAGGCACAACACCCACCCCACCACGTCCCCACCCCATAATCTGCACCGCACGCAAAACCGAATAATGCGCACTCTCCCCCGCTAGAACACAAAGCGGCTCCCCGGCCTGCTGCCCCTCATTCCAAACATCAAACCCCGCCCGATCCTGCCGCGCCGCCAACAGCGCCGTCAAATTCCCCAGCGACCCGCCCGAAGTCAGCACCCCATCACAAGCCTCCACATCAAACCCCAATCGCCCACCCATCCACCGAATCACCGCCCGCTCCATCGCCGTCCCCACCGGCCCCATCTCATAAACCGCCATCGCATTATTCAGAAACTTCGAAACCACCTCAGTCACCGCAGCCAAAGGCAAAGGCGAAGTAACCTGATGCCCCATGTAGCGCGGAGAATGCAAATGATTGGACTGAGCAATCACCCGCCCCACCATCCCCCGCACCGCCCCCACCGCCTCCACCACAGGTCGAGCCGGCACATCCCCCACCCCCACCCCCAACAACACCCCCCGCCCCCCCCCCCG
>JBBRHH010000229.1:0-9016 GCA_038222915.1 Tepidisphaerales bacterium | reverse complement strand
CCGTGGGTGGAACCGCCGGAGGGACTGTCGGTGGAACCGTTGGCGGCACCGTGACTGGTGGAACGACTGGCGGCGGAGGCGGAACGGCCGGCGGTGAAGTCGCATAGACGATCTTCACATTCGGATTGTTCCCGTTTGGATCGGGCTGGTTGTAGATGCTGATGCCGGGGGAGTTGCGAACCGTCAACACACCATAGTTCGCATGGTCGCCCAACAGAATCACATGCATGTTGGGGCAATTGGTGATGTTAATGTTGCCAATCGTATTTGCGCCGCGGAATTCGATGGTCACGGTGTGAACATTGTTCACCATGGTGATGTTGGTGAGATTCAGGGTGCCGACGAGGCCGTTCTTGACGAGGATCGGTATGACGCCGTTCCCGCAATTGCGGATGATGGTGTTCTGAATCGTCACATCCACCGGATGATCAGCGCCGCCATTGATGTGGATCGCATCCGTATGCAGCGTGCCGGTTCCGGGCGGCAACTGGTTGTGATCCTGATAGACGTGATCGAAGAGGCAATGGTCGATCAGGATGCTGGAATAGGTCGGAACGTTGGGAGAACCGAACTCCTTTTGTTTGTCGGGCGAGCTCGCGGTGATGTGCAGGGCCTTCACATTCAGGATGTCCTTGAATGCGAGGTTGCGGACGACGAGCGGGCCGCCGTTGTCTGATTTGACCCACGGCCGATCACGGATGACGACGTCGGTGCTCGAATAGATGCCGGCGGGTAGCTGCTTGGTGGTGTAGGTGGTGGTGTAGCCGTCGGCCGTTGGCGTGTTGTCGACAACGACCGGATTGGAGAGGCCGTTCACCACGGGAGGTGACGCCACCGGAGGAGGAACGGTCTGGGTCGGGGCAGCCGGTCCTGCGTTGAACGCGAACCAGTTGATGTTGCCGACGAAGCCATTGGCCGCGTTGGCGTCCAACACCAGTCGTACGACATGCTGGCCGGCAGCCACGGTGATTCCAGACTTGCGAACCGTCTGCCAGTCAGCCCAACTGCCGGTGTTCGGAACGGAAAGCGAACCCGTGACATCGACGTTGTCGACGAGGATGTGGAACGCGCCACCCGCGGCGGGATTGGAGACACGGGTGTCGAGGTTATACGTTCCGGCACCGACATTGACGGTGTATTGCATCCACTCGCCGGCCTTGGTGTAAGCGACGTCGTAGCCGCCGCCGGTGTCGGTGTTGTTTGTTTCTACGTCAACACCTTCGTTGGTGCGATATGCGCCACCTTGATTCTGTGCTTCGGTGTCGTGATAGGCGACACCTTCGCCGCCCTGGTCATAATTTTCGGCCTGTACCGTTACCAGCGCGCCTGACGCCGGTGGCGAGGTTGGCGGTGGCGGTGATGTCACAACCGGCGGTGAAACCGGCGGAGGTGAGGCGGGCGGGGGCGAGACTGGCGGGATAGTGACCGGGGGCGATGCCGCAGCGCCATTTGGATTGAGTGCAATCCAATTGAAGTTGCCGGTATAGCCATTGCCGGAGACCGCATCCATCACGAGTTTCACAACGTGTTGTCCGGCGGTGAGGTTGACGCTGCCGCTTCGCACCGTCTGCCAGACGTTGTAGTTCATCGTATTTGGAACAGTGACGCTTCCCGTCACATTCACGCCATCGACCTCGATGTGATACCGGCCGCCCGCGCCTGGATTGGCGACGCGGGTGTCGATGTTGTAGGTGCCGGCGGCGGGCACGTTCACGGTGTACTTCAACCATTCGCCGGTCTGGGCAAAGCCGATCTGATATCCACCACCCGCATCGGGCGTGGTCTGGATATCGACGCGGTCACCGGGACGGTAATTTGCGCCGCCCTGGTTGTAGATGTCGTTGTCGTGATAAGCGACACCTTCGCCGCCTTTGTCAAAGTCTTCGGCCTGGATGGTGATCAGCGTTGGCTGGGCCGCGGGGGGTGGCGGCGATACCGGAGGGGGGGTGATACCGGCGGTGGCGGCGACGCTGGAGGTGGAGGCGGCACTACGACCGGCGGCACCACCGGAGTAATCGCCAGTGCGATATCGCCGGTTGCGCCGGCTACGCCGTCGACGGCGATTTCGTAGGTGATGCCGCTGTTGGCATTGAAGGTGAGTGCGCTGGTTTTGACGTTATCGCTGGCGTTGTCGTTTGCGGCAACGGGCGTCAAATCATCCAGATTGCTGCCGGTGTAGACAGCGAGAACCGTATCAAACGTGCTTCCGGCGGTGCTGACGCTGAATTCGCCTGTGCCGGGTGCGGTCCACGCATACCAGACGCTATGGCTGGCGGCACTTCCCGCATGATCGGGCTCGCCGTCTTCTTTGGTGGCCAACACGTTGGAGCCGGTGACCTCGGCAACGATGCTCGTCGCGTTGGTCGTCTTGATGTTTGGCAACACCGATGCGTTGAGATTGTCGGTGTTGGCGAAGTTATCGTTGGACGGCGGGGTGGGGACGGGGCTGATGGTGGCGCTGGTGGTCGACGTCGTGCTGGACTGTCCTGCACTGTCGGTAGCCTGCGCGTAGAACGTTGTCACGCCCACGTCGAAACCGTCGGTTGCGACATTGGCCGTATAGGTGTCGGATGCGGAGGCATCGGGGGTGGTGGCGGTGCTGATCAGTGTGTCGGAACCTGGTTGCAGACCCGGGGTGCCGTTGGACTCGAGATAGAACGAGACACCCGTGATCGAGGCCGCCGTATCGGTGACCTTCTTTGCGATGAGCGTGATTGGGGCATTGCTGCCAACGATAATTCCGGCGGGATCCGCGCTGAGCGATCCGATCAACGGGACGACTGGATTGATCGTGCTCGTGGCTGTGACGGCCGCGCCGATCAAACTGCTGGCGCTGTCGGTGGCCTGGGCGTAGAGCGTCATTGCGCCGAGCGGCAACCCTGTCGTCGAGATGGTTGCGGTGAAGCCGTCGTTGCGCGTGGAGTCGGTGGAGATCAGCGTGTCGTCGGCCTGCAAGCCGGGCGTGCCGTTGCTCTCGCGATAGAAGCTAACCGAGGTTGCATTGTTGCTGACGGTGTTGGCCGTCAGGGTAACGTCTGAGCCGCGTAATACGGGATCGGGTTTGTCGGTGAGCGATCCGATTGTCGGTGCAACTGGCACGTTCGACGTGACGTCGATCCAATTGATATTGGCGCTGAATCCGTTGGACGCATTGGTGTCGAGAACCAACTTGAAGACATGCGGGCCGGCCTTCAGAGCCACCGCGCTTTTCGTGATGGTCTGCCATGTGTCCCAGCCGCCGGTGTTCGGGACCACCATGCTGCCGGTGACGTTTGTACCGTCGACTTCGAGGTGGAACATTGCGCCGGCCACTGGGTTGGCAACGCGGAAACCGATGTCGTAGTTGCCGTCCTGAGCGACGTTGGTGGTGTATTTGAGCCACTCGCCGGCCTTGGTGTAGGAGAGCGCGTAGCCGCTTCCGTTGGGATCGGATGGATCGTGCGAGGCAGCGATATCCACGCCGCCAGATCGGATGTTGGCACCGCCGAGATTACCGGCTTCGAGATCGTGATAACCGATGCCGTCGGGGCCGTTGTCAAAAGCCTCGGCCTGGATTCTGCCGGGCAGGGGCGTGGCAACCTGCGGCGTGCTTGAGCCGTCGTTGTTGGAACTGGGCGCGCTTGCGCCAGTCTTGTTGATCGATTCGACCCAGTAGTAATAGGTGACGCCGGGGGCAACGGTGGCGTCGTCGAACGACGTGGCGGTTGTGGGAGCGCCAATTGCGAGCGCGGTCGCGGGATTGGTCGATTGGCTGCGGAAGACCTGATATGACGTTGCGCCTTCGGCTGCGCTCCACGTCACGTGAACCTTGTCGGCGAATGCGCTGTCCGATGCGAGCACGTTCTGGGGTGGCGCCGCGACAGGCGTTGGTGGGACCGTTGGGGGAACAACCGGTGGAACGGTGGGCGGAACAACTGGTGGGACTGTCGGAGGAATCGCGGGAGGCACCGCGACGGGCGGCACAACTGGCGGCGCGAGAACGGGCGGCGGCGTTGGAATGCTCGTGCCCGATGGCGCGAAGGACATCCAGTTGAAGTTGCCGACTGCGCCTTGCAGGCTGCCGAAGGTATCGTAAACCACCTTCAGGGTGTGCACGCCGGCGGGCATGTAGACGTGCGCCTTGGTGATGGTTTCGTAGGCTGTCCACGTTGCGGTGGGGGGGATGGTGATGGCGCCGGTGAGATTATTGGCCGCACTGTCCAACTCGACGTGGAACTTTGCGCCGGTGCCGGGATTCGACACGCGGAAGGCGACGTCGTAGTAGCCGCTGGTCTTCACCTGGGCGGTGTAGAGCGTCCACTCGGTGCCTTTGACGTAGCCAACGGCATAGCCTTTTGCACCATCGGCGGCGTCGCCGGAGAGGGCGATGTCTACGGGGGTGTCGCGATATTGGCCGCCCTGGTTGGCGGTGTCACGGTCGCTGTATGCGACACCTGACGGGCCATTATCGAAATCTTCGAATTGAATCGCACCTGGAATCGAAAAAGGCGATCCGTGGTACGGCGTAGTTGCGGCGAACAGCTTTCGCTCTTCAAGGTTTTCAACCCACGCGCCCAACGTCATCCTGACTGCGGCGGCAAGCTTTTTAGAGGCCGAACGGTCCAGCGGCCGATTGTTATGAAAAGACGAACGCTCTGCGCCTGCTGATCTTGGTGGAAACAGCATGCTCCTCACATCCCTAAATTTTTAATTGCCGGTCGGGCGGCAAAGGGGTTTAGTGCGACCCGGTGATGGCTGAACCACGTGTCAACGTGGCATCACGGGGGTATTTTCTCAACTCTCCAGAACTCGAGTAACTCTCGGTTGCATTCTCCAACTCTCGGGGCGGCTATATTACCCAGATTTTCTTGCTTTGCACCCGTTAAAACCCCGGAAAGCAAAATTTTTTTTGGTCCGAAGAAAACCGTGCTCACGTTGAAAAAATAGCATTTCGATCGGCAATTCAGGGCAAATTATTGCGGTCGGCGGATGCTAATGTTTGATTAAATCACAATAGACTCGCATTCGGGGTGGATGCGGGGTGGGGCTCGAAGGTGTTGGGAGGGCGGCGATTTTTGCGCGGTGCGACTGGATGGTCTGTTGCACGTGCCGGTAAATAATTTGAGTCTGCTTTGACGCCCGCGCGGTCTGGCGGTTATAGTTATGTGCACCGATGCCCGCGCTAAGGAGTCGGTAGATTCATGATCACACGCGAGCCGGAAGTCTCTGAACGGGACTTGGAGCAGCTCTGCACTTTTTTTCGTCTTCTGTCGGACAAGACCCGGCTGAACATTCTTTTTCGCCTTGCAGGCGGAGAGCGTAATGTCACGGCGCTTTGCGACGAGATGAGCCTTCCCCAACCGACGGTCAGCCACCATCTTTCGCTTTTGCGGATGAGCAACATTGTTGGCAACCGGCGCAATGGGAAGCAGGTTTTCTATGCCTTGAACGGGCGCTCTGAGTCGAATGAGCAGTCGGTGCTTGCCTTCAACGTGGAGAGGTACTCGGTGAAAGTGGTGGTGGAAGAACGGCCTGGTTAAGGCAGAAATTGGGCCAAAAACCGACTCGGTGGCCACATCCCGCCTTTTTTGGGGTAGGGGATTCTGTTCCATTGTTGATAATCGCATGTCGCGCACAGGGCGTTCCTTTCGCGAAAATCGCGTCCTATGATATGATGGTTGTTTAGACGAGTGAGATGAGTGTTTGTGGGGAAAGGTGACACTATGACGAAGGTTTCCGCACCGGCGGCTCGCGTTCTTCAATACATGCGCGACAACGAAGGGTTTCTTTCGATGTCGCAGGCCCGCAGTAATCAGGCTGCGGTGGCGGAGTTGCTGGACTGCAATTTCATTCAGAATGCCGAAGCGCACGGTTTGTCGGGCTATCGCCTGTCGAAGCTGGCCAAACGGAATGAGCCGGTTGCTTCGCAGCGTTGAGGCCGGGATCGGCTTTACATCACATCCTGTGGCGAGCCTATGAAGCGCGATATTCGTCACGTTCCGGTTCTGCTGCGGCAAGTCTTGAACATCCTGTCGCCCAAGCCGGGGCAGGTGTTTGTGGATTGCACGCTGGGGTTGGGCGGGCATTCTGCTGCGCTCTTGGAGCGGGTTGGGCCGGAGGGGCGGCTGATCGGGATTGATTTTGATCCGGCCAATATTGAGTTGGCGCGGCAGAAGATTGCCGGCCTGCCGGGGCGGGCGGATTTGATTCACAATAATTTTGCTGCGCTTCCCACCGTGCTGGCTTCTGTTGGCGTGGATCGGGTGGATGGTGTGTTGGCGGATCTCGGAGTCGCGAGTCCACAGATTGATGATCCGGAGCGGGGGTTTTCTTATCGGCGCGCCGGGCCTCTGGATATGCGGATGGATCCTACGCGCGGGCAGACTGCTGCTGCACTGATTGCGCGGATGGGGGAGCGGGAGATGGCCGAGGCTTTTCTGGAACTGGGGGATGAGACGGATGCGCCGGAGATCGCGCGGCTGATTGTGGAGCGGCGGAAAATCAAACCAATTGCTACAACTCAGGAATTGATGGCGATTGTTTGTGAGGCGCGCGATTTTACCTTGAAGCGCGCTGATGGGGCTCGGCTGCATCCGGCGGCACGGACTTTTCAGGCTTTGCGGATCCTGGTGAATCGGGAGCTGGCCAACCTCGATCGGTTGCTTGCGGTGCTGCCGGATTGTTTGAAGCCGGGGGGGGTGGCGGCGATCATCAGCTTTCACAGTGGGGAGGATCGGCGCGTGAAGAGCGCGTTTCGGGCAGGGCTGGATGGTGGGGTTTACTCGCATATCAGCTCCGATCTGATTGCGGCTGATTTGCCGGAGCAGCAGGCCAACCCGCGTTCGCGGTCGGCTAAGCTGCGGTGGGCCCGGACTCCTTTATTGAAGTAGTTTGGCGAGGGCGAGATATCGCGGGGTGGCGGCTAGCCCTCCCCAGCTTGCGGGATCGTGGTTGGCTTCGAAGATTTTTCGGAGGGTTGGGTCGTAGGGGAGGAGGCCAAACCAGAGGACGCCGGGGGAATTTTTCCATTGGCCTTCGGGCTTGCCGTCGTCGATGCGTTTGAACTTTGCGCCCTTGATGTGCTGATCCCACATGAAGTCGCGGTTGGTGGCGATGAGGCGGTCGATGTCCTGTTTGTCGAAGACGAGCTTGTGGGCGTAGGCGGCGGTGATGCCGTCGACGTCGAGATCGTAGTAGCCGCCGTTGGGGTGGACGCCGACCCAGTGCTTGGGCTGGCCGTCGGGTTTGTAGTCCCAGGGGCCGGCCGGCTCCCAGTAGTTCCAAACGTAGTATTTTTCGTCGCGCAGGTGCATGCGCGACTTCATGGTGGCGAACCATTTTTCGGCGCGCTCGAGATAGATGGGTTTGCCGGTGGCTTCGTGCATGGCGAGGAGCCACTGGGCGACGTGGTTTTGTTTGTTGGGCGGGAGCGAGAAGCCGTCGGTTTTCCGAGCTTCGTAATTCGCGGTCCATTGGTTGGTTTTTGAATCGATGCCGAAAGTGGGGACGACCCAGACGCCGCCGCCTTCCTTGGTTTCGCGCCAGCAGTCGCGGGTGTCCCACTTTTTGAAGACCTGTTCGGAGGCGTCGAGATAGCTCTGGGCTTTGGCCTGGTATTTTTCCTTAAGGGCGGGGGTGGTGAGGATGATGTGGGCCATCTGGACGGCGGGGCGGAGGGCCATGGCTTCGCCGAGGATGTTGTCGGTGAACAGCTTGGGGACTGCGCCGGTGCTTGCGCCGTCTTCCTTGGGCCAGCCGGTGTAGCCGTCGGGTTCTTTTATGCCGCGCTTGAGCCAGGAGTCGGTCCAGTCGATGAGGAGGTCGACCCACTTTGTGTCGCTGGTTGCGAGGTAACCGTAGTAGAAGCCACTGACGAAGGGGCTGACGAGCCAGCCGAGTTCTTCGCCGGTCTCCTTGTCGCAGTAGCGGTTTTTGGCGTCGGAGAGGATGCCCTTTTCCCAGCGGGTTAGCCAGTCTTTGGAGAGGGCGGGGTCGATGTCGATCGCGGCTTTTGCCCAGGTTATCGGAAAGGTGTATGCGCCGGCGGCGGCGATGGCGCATTTGAGGAGCAGCCGGCGGCTTGGCGATTTGCTGGGGCTGATGTGGGGCATGGTTCCTCGCGGTGAAAGAATTTAATGGGTGACTTTGAAACCGGTGAATGAGCCATCGGGTGTTTCGTCGTTGATTTTTACTTCGTCGACGCGTGAACCGGTGGGGCCGAGATGGAGGCGGTCGATCATATCCCTGGTGGCGGATGTCGGGCCTTCGATGATGGCTTCGACGCGGCCGTCGGGGAGGTTGCGGACCCAGCCGGTGAGCTTTAGATGCTCGGCCTGTTCCTGGGTGTAGGCTCGGAAGCCGACGCCCTGGACGTGACCGGCGATGAAGGCGTGGATGCGGCGTGTGGCGGTTGCGGGCTGCGTTGATGCGGGACTTGTTGAGGGGCGCCTGGCTGGTTCGGAGTTGGCCGGATCGTTGGAGCCGGCGCAGCCTGCGGCGAGGAGAAGGGGGATGGAGATGAGGATGAGAGAAGCGCGGTTCATTGTATTTCCTCTGTTTGCACTGGTCGTGTGCGATTTGCGAGCAGGGTGCTGACGATGAGGGTTTCGATTTCGCGGACGCGTTCGATGCCCATGAATCCGCGGCGGACGGTCTGTGTGCCGCTGCCGACGGATTCGCGGAACTGTTCGAAGATGAGGTCGCCGGTGCCGTCGGAACGTTCTTTGCGATTCATGGAGGTGAGGCGGTCGGGCATGAAGGTTCGGACGTTGACGCCGCCGAAGATGCGGGCTTCGAAAGTGATGGCGCGTTGGCTGGTGATGACGTAGATGGTGCGGCGGGCTTTGCGGGTGAGCCAGTAGGGGGAGGTGAGCATGCCGAGGCCGACGAGGACGAAGGGTAGGCCGAAGAGGGGGAAGAGGGAGAATGGGCCAAAGGTGGGGCCGTGGCGGGTGGCGAAGAATGCGCTGCCGACCCAGAAGAGGGAGAAGGCCTCCCAGACGATGCCGAAGAGGACGATACCGATGGACTGTCGGCG
>JBBRHH010000228.1:0-9030 GCA_038222915.1 Tepidisphaerales bacterium | reverse complement strand
GGCTGAACGGCCCGAGGCCTTCATCTTTTCGCCGGTTTCAAGATCGGTAAATTCCGTCAGTTTGTCGAAGGGAAATTCCAGTTCGTCCGGATCGAGCACCTGAAGCACCAGCACGTCGTGCCCGATGAATTTCAGATGCTGCAGCGCCTCGAGCATCGGTTTCACTTCGCCGAGCAGATCGCTGATGAGCACCACGAGCCCCTTACGCTTAATCGCCTCGGCGACGTTGTGCAGCGGACCGGCCAGCTCTGTTTCCTTGCCCGGCTTGATCGATTCAAGCGTCTGGAAAATACGCTGCAATCCGCTCTGTCGAAGCTGCGCGGGAAGAAAATCGATCACGCCGGCGTCGAAGGTGACCAGCCCGGCGGCGTCGCGCTGGCGGTTCATCAGGTAGGACAGGCACGCCGCCAGCCGGGCGGCGTATTGCAGTTTGCTCATCGGCTGGCTGCCCGAATATCCCATCGACCCACTGGCATCCAGCACGACATGGCAGGCCAGATTCGTCTCTTCCTCAAATAACTTGATGTAATATTTGTCGATGCGGGCGTAGGCCTTCCAATCCAGATGCTTGATGTCGTCGCCGGGAACGTAGGAGCGATACTCGGCAAATTCCACGCTGAACCCGCGGAAGGGCGAGCGATGCAACCCGAGGATGAATCCCTCGACGACCGTCCGTGCCAGCACCTGCATGCTGGAGATGCGCGCGATGGTTGCCGTATCGAGCAACTCCGGTTTGGCGACGGGGGTTTTGGTGGCCATCCTGTCACGTGTCATGGCCATCCCGGCCACGCCTTCTCCAACAGAAACACAGAGGCGGAACGCCCGTGATACGAGAGGCCGCGAAAAGCGCGGATCACAATCCCGATCCCGGCGCGGCAACTGATTTCAGCAGCCGCTTGACGATTTCGTCTGAATTGATTCGGGCCGCGTCGGCTTTGAAGTTCACGATGATCCGATGACGCAGCACGCCGGCCGCCGCGCCGCGAACATCGTCGATGGAAACCGCCAATCGGCCATCCATCGCGGCCCTGGCGCGTGCGGCGAGAACCAGATACTGCGCTCCACGAAGGCTGGCGCCCAGCGTCACGTATTCCCGCACGAAATCCGGTGCATTTTTGTCATCCGGCCGCGAGGCGGCGGCAAGACGAACCGCATACCGTGCAATCGGGCTCGCCACCGGAATATGCCGGACCACCTCCTGCGCCGTCAGCAAATCTTCCTGCGTCATCGCGGGGCGAATATCCGCCTGGCGGTTGCTGGTGGTGGCGTCGAGGATCTGCACTTCCTCCTGCTTGGTGGGGTAGCCGATCACTAGGCTGAACATGAAGCGGTCCTGCTGCGCCAGCGGAAGCGGATAAGTCCCTTCCTGCTCGATCGGGTTTTGCGTTGCCAGGACGAAGAACGGTTCTTCCAGGTGATAGGTTTCGCCGCCGGCGGTCACCTGATGCTCCTGCATAGCTTCCAGAAGCGCGGCCTGGGTTTTGGGCGGAGTGCGGTTGATTTCATCTGCCAGCACAATGTTGCTGAAGATCGGCCCTTTCACAAAACGCAGCTCGCGCCGGCCGTTTTCCATCGCCAGCATGTCATGGCCGATGATATCGGACGGCATCAGGTCGGGCGTGAACTGAATGCGTTTGAAAGACAAGTGCAGTGCCTTGCCCAGGCTGGAAATCAGCAGGGTTTTCGCCAGCCCCGGCACGCCGGTGATCAGGCAATGCCCGCCGGCGAAGAAGCTGTTGAGCACATCGAGCACGATGTCGTCCTGCCCGATGATGGCCTTGCGAATTTCGCGCAGCACATCCTGTTTCGCCTGCGCCAAACGGGCGAGGTGTTCCTTCCCGATCGATCCGATGGTGGTGGTCATGGTAGTTTGGCCGTGCAAGTGTAGTGGCCGTACAAGAATTACGCGCGGATAGCTTCCAACAGCGCGCCAACCACGTTGGCCGCCGACATATTTTCGCTCTCGGCCCTGAAGTTCAGGCCGATGCGATGACGCATGACCGGCAGGGAGACGAATCGCACATCCTCCGCTGACACCACGTCGCGCCCGTCCATGGCGGCCTTGGCCTTGGCGCCCAGCGCCAGGTACTGCGTTGCCCGCACCCCCGCGCCCCACGCGACATAGCGATTAATCGCCTCAGTCGCATCTGGAGTGCCCGGACGGGTTGCACTGGCCAGATTCACAATATATTGCTGCATGGGTGCCGGCACCGTCACGTCGCGCACCGTGCGCTGATACGACTCCAATTCTTCCTTCTGAATGATCGGCGTGATTTTCGCTAGCTCGGCGGCAGGTTCGGAGGTGACGATCCGCAGCTCGTCTTCCTCGGAAAGCCGGCGCATCTCCACGTTCAACATGAACCGGTCCTGCTGGGCTTCGGGAAGGGGATAGGTGCCATCGGTTTCAAAGCTGGTTTTGGTGGCCATCACCCAGAACGGGGAGGGAAGCGGGCGGGTTTCGCCGCCGGCAGTCACCTGTCGCTCTTGCATGCCTTCCAGAAGGGCGGATTGTGTTTTGGGCGGCGTGCGATTGATTTCGTCCGCCATCAACAGATTCGTAAAAATCGGCCCGGGAACGAAACGCTTGATGCGCTCACCGCCGCCAGCCGATTCCTCCAGCACTTCCGAGCCCGTGATGTCCGAGGGCATTAAATCGGGTGTGAACTGAATCCGCTTGAACTCCATCTGGGTGGCTTTCGCCAGCGCCAGTACGAGGAGCCCTTTGCCGGTTGCGGCTCCGCCGGTCAACAGCACGTGCCCGCGGCAGAGGAGAGCGACGATGACATGGTCGATGGCTTCTTTTTGCCCCACCACCACTTCACCCAAAACGCCCGCGAGCCGCGATTGAAACTGAGCCACGCTCCCGATCGATCGCGATTCACCCATCGTCATCTCCAGAACGCCGCCACTGTGTCACCAAACCGAAATTATTACTCAGTCAGTGTGCAGGCGTTTAGAAATGAGCAATTTAATGGTGAAAATGTCCACCCAGACCAGGCGGATTATGAATGGAAGAACAGGAGCATCCTGCAGCCTCCGAGTAGCTTACTGAGGAACTGCAGATATTCGGGCAGTACTTCCCAACACAGGAACGCGCGCTCTGCCTCGCGTCCGGCGTTATTTGTCGTCAGATGGAGCCGACCAGGATCGAACTGGCAACCCCTGCCTTGCAAAGGCAGTGCTCTCCCAATTGAGCTACGGCCCCTTGTGTTGCCTTCGTATCCGATTCAGCGGGTTGGCTGAACGTGGCTCGAAAGGGGACAGCCATTATGCCATCAATCGCGGCTTCGGTAAAGCGGCCCCTCGCTCCGTCCTCGCCTCCCCCATACAATCCCGCGCACGCTATGTTCCGACACGTTCCCAACATCATTACTGCCGGCCGGCTAGTGCTGGCGGTGGTGTTTTTTTCGATGCTGGCCTCGTACCAGTACGAAGGCCGGGGCGGGCAGTTCCTGCTCAACCTCGCCTTTGTCGTCTATCTCATCGCGCTCTTCACCGATTTCCTTGACGGTTACCTTGCCCGAAAATGGAAGGTCGAAGGCGCTTTTGGACGGGTGGTCGATCCTTTTGTCGACAAAGTTCTCGTCCTGGGCAGCTTTGCCTTCTTCGCCGGAAAGAACTTCATCATTCCGGATTTCCCGCTCGCGCCCCATACACCCCATTTCGTCGTAATTACTATCTCTGGCGTCGCCCCTGGCATCGTCGTCATTCTTCTTGCCCGCGAACTCCTCGTTACCTCCCTCCGCGGCATGAGCGAGTCCGGCGGCCAGAACTTTGGCGCGGCCTTCAGCGGCAAACTGAAGATGGTGTTCCAGTCCGCCACGATTCTGGTCATTCTCGTCTACGTGAACTACGTCGACGATATCCGCAGTCACGGCTTCAATAACTACGCCACGCGCTTCCGCGACTTTTGCATCTGGATCACCGTCGCCATCACCGTCATCAGCGGCCTGCTCTACGTCCAGCGTGGCGTCGCCCTCTTTCGGTCCAAATCCAACTGACATGCGCAAGTCGCTCGTCACTCTTTTTGGTGCAGGAATGTCGCCGGTCGCTCCGGGAACGGCCGGCAGCCTTTTCACCTCTGCGCTGGCCGCGATCGCGTACGCAATCCTGCTCAAGCTCAATGCCCTTTCACCCGTCTCTTGGAACATCACTCTCGCCGCCGGCGTCGTCCTCTTCAGCATCCTCTGCGTTGCCCTCGGCCCGTTCGCGGCCAGCCATTTCGGCCGCAAAGATCCTGGCCCTTGCGTTCTCGACGAAGCTGCCGGCATCTGTCTCACCCTCCTTTGCCAACCGCTTCTTCCCGGCCTGCGCCAACTCTGGGTCTTCGCCGTCACCTTTCTCGCCTTTCGACTCTTCGATGTAACCAAGCCGCCACCTGCACGTCAGTTGGAGCGATTTCCCGACGGCTGGGGAATATTGCTGGACGATCTGGCGGCCGCTGTTTATGCCAATCTTCTCTCCCACCTCCTCTTGCGGCTTCTAATGCACTACGTATTCTGAGCCGACAATAAAAGGATTGTCGCCAAAAACAACGCACAAGGACGTGCCCAACCCGCAGGCTTCTTAACCTTAAACCCGGACCCGCCACATGCTCCTATTTCTGGTCATTATTCTCGGCATCGTTGAAGGCCTCACCGAGTTTCTACCCGTCAGTTCCACCGGCCATCTGCTCCTCGCGGAGAAGGCCATGCACATCAGCCCCGACGATCCGTTCTGGAAGATGTTTACCATCGTCATTCAGCTCGGCGCAATCTTCGCCGTCGTTGTCTATTTTTGGGATCGCATCATGGGCCTGGTTCGGGGCGACTTCGCCCGCGGCGCAGCGACGCCAAACCTGATGGAGGTTCGAGCCGGCGCGTCGCAGGGCGCGGCCGCCTCGGTCGGCTCCGTGCTCGACTACCACACCGGCGGCCGGCCCATGCCGCGCGTCTCTCCACTGCTTCTCGTCGTTGTCGGCACGATCCCCGTCCTCATCGTCGGCAAGCTCACCCACAAGTGGACCGAAGCACATCTCGAAGGCCCATTCCCCGTCGCGTGCGCCCTCCTCATCGGCGGCCTGATCATGCTGCTGGTCGAATATGTTCGCCCACCCGCGAAAACCGGCGTCGTCGAAGAAATGACCCTCAAGCAGGCGATCGGCATCGGCCTGTTCCAGATTCTCGCCGCGGTCTTCCCAGGCACTTCCCGCTCGGCCGCAACCATCATCGGCGGAATGGCGCTGGGCATGTCGCGCAAGGCGGCCGCTGAATTCTCATTCTTCCTCGCCATCCCCGCCATGTTCGCCGCCGGCACTTATTCCCTCTACAAACACCTCAAAGAACACGGCGGCCTTCACACCGACCAATTGCTCCTCCTCATCGTCGGCACGCTCGTGTCGTTCATCATCGCCTGGGCCATCATCGCCGCCTTCATGGCCTACATCCGGCGCAAAAGCTTCGTCCCATTCGCCATCTATCGCGTGGTGCTGTCAGTGCTCGTCTTCGCCCTGATATTCAAGCACATCATCTAAATGCTCAATACGATCGGTGCTGCGGGCTGATCGTGTACATAAGCACATGGCCCTGTCGGTCGCCGTCGGCTCTCTTTCCTAATCTTGTCCCGCGTCCCTCCGCGCTACCGCGACTCCGCGATTCGCCTTCCACTTCCACACACGTTAAACCTTGACACACATCCACCCTACCCGTATCCCTATCACATGGAACACCCCAAGATCGTTCTCGATGGCATCACATTCGACGACGTCCTCCTGATCCCTGCTTACAGTGACTTCATCCCGGCCGATGCCGATACGCGCACACGCCTCACGCGCAGCATCGAACTTAACATCCCGCTCGTCTCGGCGCCGATGGACACCGTCACCGAGTCGGCACTTGCCATCGCGCTCGCGCAGGAGGGCGGCATCGGCATTATTCATAAAAATCTTTCGATTGAAAATCAGGCCCGCGAGGTGGAGAAGGTAAAACGAAGTGAAAACGGCGTCATCGTCGACCCGATCACGCTCCCTCCCTCCGCCACCATCGCCACTGCCCGGAAGGTGATGCGCGAATACAACGTCAGCGGCATCCCCATCGTTGAGGGGGCCGAGCCCGGCGTCGAAGGTCAACGCCGCCGCGGCCCTGAAAACGGCAACGGCAAGGCCTCGCGCCTCGTCGGTATCATGACCCGTCGCGACCTGAAATTTCAGGAAGACGATTCCCGGCGCATTGGCGACGTCATGACCAAGGAAAATCTCGTCACTGCCCCAGAGGAAACGACCTTGGACGAGGCCGAGCGCATTCTCTATCAGGCGAAGGTGGAAAAACTCCTGCTCGTCGACAAGGACAGCCGGCTTTGCGGCCTCATCACCATGCGCGACATCGACAAGCTGCACCAGTTTCCCAACGCCTGCAAGGACAAGCGCGGCCGCCTTCGCGTCGGCGCAGCCAGCGGCGTTATGGATCTCGCCCGTGTCGAAGCGCTCATCAAGGCCGACGTGGATGTGGTCGTCGTCGATACCGCCCATGGCCACAGCAAGAACGTTCTCGAAACCGTCCGCCAGATCAAGAAGAGCTGGAATATCCAGGTCATCGCCGGCAACGTCGCGACGGCCGAAGGCGCCAAGGATCTCATCGAAGCCGGCGTCGATGCCGTTAAGGTCGGAATCGGCCCGGGCGCGATCTGCACCACCCGCATTATCAGCGGCGTTGGCGTACCGCAGATCACCGCCATCTTCGCCGCCGCCAGCGTCGCCGAAGCGGCCGGCGTGCCAATCATCGCCGACGGCGGCATCCGCCACAGCGGTGACATCACCAAAGCCATCGCCTCCGGCGCAGGCGCAGTCATGATGGGCAGCCTCTTCGCCGGCCTCGACGAATCGCCCGGCGAAACCGTCATCTACCAGGGCCGCCGCTACAAAACCTATCGCGGCATGGGCTCCATGGGCGCGATGGTGCAAGGCTCCAAAGACCGCTACGGACAGGCCGGCGTCAGCGACCGCAGCAAACTCGTCCCCGAAGGCGTGGAAGGCCGCGTCGCCTACCGCGGCCCGCTAGGCGACTTCGTCTACCAGATGGTCGGCGGCCTTCGCGCCGGCATGGGCTACTGCGGAACCAGGAACATCGAAGAGCTAAGAAAGAAAGCCCGCTTCTGCCGCGTCTCCGCGGCGAGCATGGCCGAGAGCCATCCGCATGACATTCATATCACCAAGGAAGCGCCGAATTACAGCGTGGAGTATGCGGCCGAGGGGTGATTGCCAGCGCTGGCGGCAACTCAAGATGTCGCAGGCGGCTCGACCGTGTCGCGCGACATCTGAAAACTAATTGCCGTCGCGATAAGCAGTACGCCTGCAGAGATGAACAGGCCAATGTTGTAGCTGTTAAAATGGGTTCGGATGTGGCCCATCATATTACTTCCCACGAACCCGCCGAAAAAGTTGCCCATCGAGTTGATCAGCGCGATGCCGGCGGCGGCCGCGGTTCCTCGTAGAAAAGTGCTCGGCAACGCCCAGAATGGCCCAAGTGTGCTCCAAATCCCGATCGCGGCCACCGAGAGAGAAGCGATGACCCAAGGCGTCGAATGAATTAACGGACACAGGAAAAGGCCGATCGCGCCGACCAACGAGGAGAGCATCACGACCTTGCGGCGATCGCCGCTTTGATCAGCAAATCGACCAATAATCACCATCCCAATTACCGCGCAAGTAAACGGAATGGTGTTGAACAATGCCGTTTTGGAATCTGAGAATCCAGACACCTTCTGGATGATCGATGGAGCCCAATAGTTGATCCCGTAAAAACCGAACATGATCGCACCATAGATCGTGCCCAAGACCCAAACACGTGGGCTTGCCACGGCGTGACTCAGCAGGTGGTGGTGACCGTGAGACGGCCCGGCATCGTTACGAATGTGCTCAATGAGCCAGGTTCGCTCTTCGATTGAAAGAAACCGGGCGCTTTGTGGCCCATCAGGCAACAGGAAGAAAACGGCAAGTCCAAGCAACACGGTCGGAATGCCTTCGATCAGAAATAGCCACTGCCAGCCGTGAAGCGCGTGCGCGGTGAACCGGAGGAATACATACGCCAGTGGCGACCCCACAACGCCCGCAAGCGCCGTTGAAGTGAGAAACCACGCCGCCGCCCGCGACCGCTGCGCCGCCGGTATCCAGTAGGTGAGATAAAGGATCATCCCCGGAAAGAATCCGGCCTCCGCAAATCCCAGCGCGAGACGAAGCGCATAAAACGACTTGGGCCCACGGACAAACATCATGCAGATCGAAATAATCCCCCAGCTCACCATGATCCGCGCCATCCATCGCCGAGCTCCCACGCGCTCCATGATCAGGTTGCTGGGCACCTCGAAAAGGAGATAGCCGACAAAGAAAATGCTCGCCCCGAATCCATAACTCGCATCGTCAAACTTCAGGTCCCGCATCATCTGCAACTTAGCAAACGAGATATTCACCCGATCCAGATAGTTCATCAGATAGAGCAGAATCATGAACGGGATCAGGCGAACCATCACCTTCGCGATGACGGCTTCACTGGACACGCTCGAATAGGGCAAGACCTCAACTGATGAATCCGACGTTGGCGGCATGGCTCTCTTTCGGTCTACGGGAATGGGACGGTGTTATACACGACAGGTAGTCCCTTAACACCCAGAGCGTGGCCATGAATCAATGCGCATCCGTCCCACCCTTGCGGGCCAGATAATCCGCGCTCACCGACTTGAAGATCACCCGGCCATTGGTGCTCGTCGGCATCATCTTGTCTGACATCCGCTCAACCACCGGCGTAATAACAATCCCTTCGCGCCCGCCAAAGCTCCCCGCCTCGCCCGCCGCGCACATGGTTGTCGGCCCGTCCGTGTGCTCCTCAACGCTTTTCACGCTGAATGGCCCGCGGTAAAGCAGCGGCGTCAGCTCAACGCCAAACTGCGCGAACAGCGATTGCTTCACGTCAAAGTCGAGATACCGGCCGTTGATGGTAATATCGAACGCGCGAAATCCGCGTACGTTTTTAAGGCCATACTTCATGTCCTGCGTCCCGA
>JBBRHH010000227.1:0-9069 GCA_038222915.1 Tepidisphaerales bacterium | reverse complement strand
GATTGATCAGCTTTGACCCGTGTCGCCGTCCGCAAGACAAAACGCTGTAGTCGATTGCCAGATCACAAACAACAACGCTGCCGCCCCTGCCCATTCCCACTCTTTGTACGGACGTGTAAGCAACGGATACAGCCCGAACACGGCACCGCCCGCGAGACCCGCGAGCGTGTACCACATGAGCCGGTGAAATGGGCGATCCAGTTTCAGCGCAAACACGAAATAGACTCCCATGATTGCCGCGCCGATGCCGCCGGCAATCATCATAAAGAAGGCGTACTGTGCTTCGTCGCGATAAAGCATGCCGGCGAAAAATTCCATGGCCATTGGAACGCCCGTGATCACGAAAGCGCCCACGCAGGTCGGAATCGCGCCTATCAAAGCCCGCTGCGATGCGCGGCCAGTGCGGACAGCGGGCACCATGACGGCCATCGCGTAAAATAGCCCCGGAAGCCACATCAGGGGATTGATGATCTTCCACATGCTGGATAACTCACGGATCGGGCGCTCAATATGCACCAGCACAAAGGCGACAGCGGAGGCAAACCCGCTGACCGCCCCGGCGCACAACAGCATCATCGCGTAGGTGCGTCGGCTTAACTGTCCAGTTGGAGGCCGGCCATAACTCAGGATTGGAATTTGAACGGGGTCGGTCATCTGAGTGGATATTCTCTCCATTGATGCTTCAGAAATAAAGAAAACGATCGACCGCCCTGCTGATTTAGCGCGGTCGAGTCAGCGGGCCTTTTGACCTTTGCGCGTTCTGGCCGCCGCGAGACTCAGCACCGTCGCCACACTATCGCTCCGCCCCAACTCCAACTCCCGCCCACAGCAAAGCGCCACCGCCAGCGCATCCGCCACATCCGGCGGCTCCGGCGGATCCTTCAAATTCCACAGCGCCTGAATCGCCCGTTGCATCTGAATCTTCGAAGCATGCCCATGTCCCGTCAGCGATTGCTTGATCCGATTCGCAGCATACTGCTCGACGCGAATGCCCTGCCTCCTTGCGACCAGCAGGATCACGCCGCGAGCATGGCCCATGAGGATCGCCGTGCGGGGGTGGCCGTAATGGCCGTAGAGTTGCTCGACGGCGCAGATGTCGGGCTTGTGCTCATCGACAAGCGATTGAAGCTCCGTCTCAAGCTCGACAAGGCGATCTGCGATGGGGGTCTTGTCCTGAAGCCGGATCACCCCGCCGTCCAGAAGACGCGGCCGCAGTGGGCGGTATTCGATGACACCGTAACCGGTGAGGCGGAGGCCGGGATCGATTCCGAGAATTCGCATAAGATAGAATGTCGGGCGATGTCCGAGTCTGACATAAGCGTTCTGGGCGACGGAGCAAGGTCCTTCGCTGCGCTCAGGATGCGAGTATAGTGCGAGTTTGGAGTTGGTGCGTGATGGACAAGCAGGAGTTGTTGAAAGATCTGACCGACGAACAGCGCGAAGCGGCCATGCACACCGAAGGCCCGCTGCTGATCGTCGCCGGCGCAGGCAGCGGCAAGACGCGCGTGATCACGCGGCGGGTGGCCTATCTGCTGGCGCAGGGCGTTTTGCCCTCGTCCATCCTGGCGATCACATTCACCAACAAAGCGGCCGGCGAAATGAAGACGCGCATCGCGGCGCAAGTCGATCGACCGTTGCGCGATTGGGGCCGGCTCGATCAGCCGTCGTCGATCATCTGCACCTTTCACTCGCTTGGCCTGCGCATCCTGAAACACTACGCCGCCCAGATCGGGCTCGCGCCGAATTTCACCGTCTACGATTCGTCGGATCAGGAGCGCCTGCTGAAGGAAGCGATCAAGACCGTCGACCTGTCCACCACCAATTTCCCCGCCTCCATGGTGCATGGAAAAATCAGCGACGCAAAGAACGCCCTGCAGACCGCCGACGCCTACAAGCTGGCCGCCGGCGATTATCTCAGCAAAAGCATCGCCAAGATCTACGGCCGCTATCAAAAGCTGCTCGAGCAGAACAACGCGCTCGATTTCGACGATCTGCTCATGAAGGTGCCGCTGTCGTTCCGCGATCATCCGTCGATCCTCACCGAGCTGCAGGAACGCTTTCAATACATCCTCATCGACGAGTATCAGGACACCAATCACGCCCAGTACATGATCGCCCATCTGCTGGCGATGAAGCACAAGAACATCTGCGTGGTGGGCGACCCTGACCAGTCGATCTACGCCTGGCGCGGCGCCGACATCCGCAACATCCTCGACTTCGAAAAGGATTATCCTGACGCAAAGGTGGTGCGGCTCGAGCAGAATTACCGCTCGACCAAGACAATCCTGCAGATCGCTTCGAAGCTGATCGCCAACAACCGCCAGCGCAAGGACAAGCAGCTCTGGACGGAAAACGAGGCCGGGCAGCCGGCCACGCTTTTCCTCTGCGGCGACGAACATGAAGAGGCCAGGCAGGTCGCCCTTCATTTCAAGAAGCTCCACAAAGAGGGGTATGCCTGGAGTCAGATGGCCGTCTTCTACCGCATGAACTCCCTCATGCGCGTGATCGAGGACGCGCTGCGCAAGGCCGCGATTCCATATCGCATCGCGCGTGGTGTCGACTTCTACCATCGCAAGGAAATCAAGGACGTGCTGGCCTACCTGCGCGTCATCGCCAACCCGGCCGATGAGCTCAGCCTGACGCGCATCGTCAACACGCCCGCCCGCGGCATCAGCGACACCACAGTGCGCCAACTGCAACTGCTCGGCCTCTCGCGCGGCCAAAGCCTATGGCAGGTGATGACCATGGTGCAGCACACCGATCTCCCGGCGCGGGCGCAGATGGCCGTAAAACAATTCGTCCAGCTGGTCGAGCGCTGGCGGGGCATGCTGAAAAGCCCGGGAACAGTGGAGGTTGCAACCGAAGCCCAGACCATCGGCGACGACGGGCAGTTTCATCTTGATCTGCCCGAAGGCACGGTGCAGCAACCGGCCGAGAAGATCGTGGTGATCGACGTCCCGGCCTCCGATGTGGAAGGCGTCGAAATCGTCGGCTCACCCGGCGTTCGCGCCCTGATGGAAGACGTCGTCAAAACCGGTGGCATCGACGCCTACCTCCACAAGATCGGCGGCGCAGAACAGGACGAGTCAAGCATCGTTTACGAATTGATCTCCTCGGCCGCGGAGTACGACACAGAAAATCCGCAGGGATCGCTGGAAGACTACCTCGCGCGGATCAGCCTGCTAAGCGACGTCGACGCGCTCAAGGACACCGGCGGCGCGGTCACCCTCATGACGCTCCACGCGGCCAAAGGTCTCGAGTTCCCGGTCGTCTCCATGATCGGCATGGAAGAAGGCTGCCTCCCGCACGGCCGTGTGCGCGAGCATCCCGAACAGCTCGAAGAAGAACGCCGCCTCTGCTTCGTAGGCATCACCCGCGCCCAGAAACTGCTCGTGCTATCCCGCGCCGCGAACCGCACAGTGCGAGGCCTGCGCGAGCGCACCGCCGCGTCGCGTTTCCTAGCCGAGATGCCGGTGGACGCATTGCGCGTGATCAAGCTGAGCGACGAAGGCGGCGACGGCGCAGGAAACCTCGACTCGCCGCTGGGCAGCGCCTTCCGCCGCGGCCAAACCGTCCGCCACCCCCAGTTCGGCCTCGGAACCATCGCGGACATTTCCGAAATGGGCCAGCACACCCGCGCCATCGTCGAGTTCCGCCAGGCCGGGCGAAAGACCCTGATCTTGCAGTATGCCCGGCTGGAAGCGGTGTGAGCACGCGTCACAATCAAAAGTAACAGAAATCTAGAAATCGTCTTGACATATACCTAACATGGGCCGTATCCTATGACCAGCGCCCCGATGGGCGAACGCACCATCTAAGCCGCCGGCAACTGGCGTCGGCAAAATTTGGAGGGCACCGATCATGGCCGGCGAATCCATCAATATTTTGGTCGAAGAACAGCAGTCCAACACGCCTGAAACTCGAGGTGCCCGCGGGCAATTTCACAATTCCGCGTGCCCAACCAATGCCCGTCGGTTTGGGGTCGTTCGGGGGTCAAAAACGGTCGATTCTATGTCGGTTTGGGGCGATTTGAGGGATGGTTTAGGATCGGTTTTATGTCGGTTTGGGGTCGGTTTTTTGGCCGCTATGAATCAAGCTGCTGGGCGCAACCAGTGTCCAGAAAAGGACTTGGATTTCTCACCGCGGTTTTCAGCGTACCCAAACACATTTTTTGCGCGCAAACACCAGCACCTCCAGAGAGCCGGCTTCCTTCTGCAATCTGTATTCAGCCTTCTGCATCCAGCGCGAAATATCTTTCGCGCGACAGTGTCACTGATCGCACTCACGCTCGTGACCGCGACTACCCTGCCGGCCGCGAAGGATGAGCCCAAAATCCCCATGCCGCCCATCGAACTTCGCGCCAAGGGCGGCGAGTACGGCCCGGAAAAGTGGACTTGGGAGGGCGTGGCGATTGTTGCAGATCCCATCAATCATCAAACCCTCTATCTCGGCGGCCGATGCGGCGGGGCCGAGACGGGCACGCTTGGCGACTGGGCGCTCGATGATGACGGGAAAACCTGGCGGCCACTCTCTTTCAAAAATGACAAGCTCGACCCGCTCCGCAAGTCGATGCTGGAAGCGCGCTCGGCCATGCGTGACGCCGAAGCCGCCGCGCGCAATGCGTTCTATGCTTCAATGACGTCAGAAGAAGAGGCCGAAGCCTTGCAAACGCCGGCGAAGCTGATGAAAGAGGCGATCGAGTTGGCCCTGCGCGTGCAGGCGGTCGAAGATTCCAACAAGCCGCCCGGCCCCAACACAACCGCGGTGTTGCGCGCCCAGGAAATGTCAGGACCTTCCGTGGACCTGGCGAGGACAGTACAGCTTGCGTTCGCGGCCGGGAAAGTCACGCCGCAGTTGTTGAAGGATTGTTTTGACGCCCAGTGGGCGCTGGACGAGGCGGCCGACTGTCTGGCCTCCTCCCCGACGCCGCGCGTCGGGGCGTTTGTCGCGTACGACCCGAATCAAAAAATCATCGTCCTCTTCGGCGGCAGCCACGGCGATTATGTGATGAACGATACCTGGATCTACGACTGCACCAAAAAATCCTGGCATCAAATCTGGCCCAAGGATGCGCCCTCGCCGCGCGCGGCGGCCGTCGTGCCGGCCGTTCCCTCGGGAAAAGTCGAACTGCCCAAGCCAGTGATGAAATATGACCCGGCCACAAAGAGGATCACCCTGAACGGCGGCTTCGGGATGCTGGAAAAGATGGTCTATCAACAGGGGTTCGCGGCCCTGGCGAATGATGCGTGGACGTTCGACACCGCCGCCGCCCAGTGGACGGCGGTCAATCAATCAGGGAATAAAGAGGCCGCGCCGTCGTCGCGCATCTACCGGACAGTTGTTTCGGCCTACGATCCGCGCTGGTTCGACGCCGCCCCGCGCGGCGATGCAGAGCAAACCGGCAAGTGGCTAAGCGAGCTCAAGCCAAACGTGTGGACGAAAGTTCCAATCCCGGAAAGGCCGGCCGCGGAGCGCGACTGGGGAACGGCGCGATACGATCCGGACCGGGATCAGATCTACCGCTGGACCGGCGGCCATCAGGCCGACCCTTCGAACGGAATGACGACGTATCATCCGGGAATCAACCGCTACAGCATCGGTTACATTCCGGAGATCTACGGCAAGGGGATCAGCTTCAACGGCCGGCCCGACTGTCTGAATCACACATACCTGCACACGGATTACGACCCGCTGTCGAAGCGGCTAATCTGCACGTCGATGGCCGGCACCGGCGTCTACAATCCCGACCGGCGCGACTGGGATTACACCATCGCCCAGCCGTTCAATCAGCATGTGTACCTGACCTGCACCGTCAGCACGCCCAAGGGCGTCGTAGTCTGGACGCCCGGATTTTTCGGCATCATGAACGTGAAGGCCAGGGCGTGGGAGAAACTGCCTCTGACGGGCAAGTTGCCATCAAGCATGACCGATGGAAGCGCCCTGACGTACGACGCGCAGCACGACTGCATCTGGATTTCATCGCACACGAATTACCAGAAACCCGCAGGCCAAATCTGGAAATACGACATGAAGAGCGGCGAGGTCAAGGCAATGGACCCGGCCGGCCGCGGCGTGTTCCCCGAGTCAAAAGGCGTTCGCGAAATGCGCGAGTGCGCGTACCTCCCCAAGCTCGATCTGGTCCTCTTCAACAACTTCATCAACGACCGCGAACTCGCCTACGAGCCGGCCAAAAATCGCTGGGTGCTGCTGAACATTCCCAAGACGCTGGAACGAATGGGCACGGTAAGCGACACACTGGTCTACGATTCGAAGCGCGATCTGGTTTGGGATTTGAATTCGTACAAGGCGGTTTACGTGATCAAGGTGGACGGGGCGTCCTTGGAGCGCACGGCCGCTGGGGAGTAAACATGTTTGACCGGCTCAAACTAGAACGCGATTTTCACGATTCGATTGTTTTCACTATCAGCAATATAGATGGAACCATCCGGCCCCGGCCAGACGCCGTGCGGCTTGTTCAACTGCGCCTTCAGCGGCGGTCCATCCAGCCCGGCCGCGCCCTTCGTGCCCGTTCCCGCGACAAGCTCCAACTTGTTGGTCTTGGGCAGATATCTGCGAATGACGTGATTCTCCGTGTCCGCGATCAGGACATTGTTCTCAGCGTCGATGCTCAAGTGCTTCGGACCATCAAACGTGGCCTTCAGCGGATCGGTTTCATCGGTGACGCCGCCAGCCTTGCCGGTCCCGGCGACAGTTCGGATCTTGCCGGACTTGTCGACAACACGGAGCGCATGGCCGGCCCGTTCGAGAACATAAACGTTCCCATTCGCATCGGCCGCCACGGCACGCGGATCGATCAGCGGAGCGGCCAGCGCATCAGCTCCATCTTCAGGCACGCCTTTGTTGCCGTTGCCGGCGATGGTGGTGACGATCCCGCTCTTCATATCAATGACCCGCACCCGGCGGTTGTCCAGATCGACAAAGTAAAGGTGCTCGAACTTCGGATCAAAAGCAGTGCAGTAAATATCGCCCATCGTCGCCTTCGACGCCGGGCCGCCGTCGCCGGTAAATCCTTTTTGCCCGGTGCCGGCGAACGTGGAAATGTCGCCCGTCTTCAAGTCGACCTTCCGAATGCGCTTGTTGTACGAGTCGCAAATGAAGAGGTCCGACCCGCGGCCCATCGAGATGCAATGCGGCGAATCCAGCTCGGCCTTTTCCCCCGGACCAGTCTCAAGCGCAAACCCCTTCTCGCCCGTCCCCGCAACAAGGCTCACGTTGCCCTTCGCATCAATCTTACGAACGGTATGCCCGGTGTACTCGGCAAAATAGAGCAGCCCGGCGGAGTCAAACTGAATCGAAAACGGAGCAGAGAGCTTCGCCTCCTTCGCCGGCACGTAGCCGGTTTTTGTGCCCCCGCCCGCAACAAGCACGAGGCGCGGCTCGGCCATGACGATCGTCGAGAAAAGCATGGTGAATGTACCGATAAGCAGCAATCGCATGTTAAATCCCTCGTCAGGAACGGATGTCGGCGGCAACAACGTGACAGAAGTCATTTTGTAACATGATCGGGCGAGCAGGCAAATATCGTGGAAGCAAGAGGAGCACACCTTGAAACAGATCATCTTTGTCCTTGTTGTCGCGGCCGCATCCATTGCTTCCGCGGCCGATCCCTCCTTTTCCACGAAGCCGTCGGTAACGTGAACCGCCGACAAGACGCTGATCAGTTTCACCATGGCCGGGCCGACAGACGTCGAAGTCGCCGTCTTGTCTGCCGACGGCAAGGTGGTTCGCCACCTCGCCGCGGGAATGCTCGGCGGGGCCAAAGCGCCGCCCGAGCCGCTGGCCGCGGGACTGGCTCAGAAGCTGGAGTGGGACGGGAAAAATGATTTTGCAAAGCCGGCCGAGGGCGGTCCGTACAAGGTGCGCGTCCGTGCCGGCCTGGGGATGAAATTTGGCCAGATGATCGGCGCCGATCCCTATAACTTCGGAACAGTCGACGGCATCGCCGCCGACGAGGACGGTAACATTTACATCAAGGGTTTCGGCGGCGAGGCAAACCAGTCCGCCATGAACGTGCGCGTCTTTGATTCGACAGGCCGATATCTCCGCGAGATTCTGCCTTTCCCGGCCGACCTTCCGCCGGGCTCGATGAAGGATGTGGCGCGATGGGATGAGAAGCGCGAGACATTCTTCCCACGCGACCTCAAGAATCTCAATCCGGAGTTTTACGTCGGCAGCCGCGGCGGCAATCTCACCATGATCAGTGCGTCAAAAAAGACCGGCGTGATCTTCACAGACGGAACGCGGCTCTACAGCATCGACACCCTCGGCGCGGTGCTCGGCACATCCTTCGCCGGCCGCGAGCTGGGTGCGGTGAAAAATTCGGGCGGCGGGCCGGTCTTCGTCGCGGTCTCGCCCGATGGGAAATGGGCCTATCTGTCCGGGCCCTACAGCAACACCAACCAATACGGCTACAAGTTTGAGCCGGCCTTTCCGCCCGGGCGGGTCTATCGCGTCGCTGTCGATGGCACCGCCAAGTTCAAGGAATTCACGACCATCGCCGTCGATCACAAGGAAGGCAATGGCGGGGCATGGTTCCGGGCATGCACCAACACCGCGAACTTCGATCAGCCCAAGGGCCCGGTGCACGGGCTCGCGGTCGATGCGAAGGGAAACGTCTACTTGGCCGATCGGCAGCGCGGCTGTGTCGCCGTGTTCAACGACGCCGGCGAGGAGATCGGCCATGTGAACATCGCCAACCCGCACCTGATCGCCGTGCACCCGACCACCGGTGCAATTTACGTGACCCAATACGATTGCGTTGGATATCACGTCTTCACCTGCGTTGTTCACAAGTTTGAAAATTTCAAGGACGGCGCAAAGCCAACAGCGATCTACGAATTCCCCAAGGGCGACTGGAACAAGGCCCAGGCAATGGCGCTGTCGGCGGGCAAGGACAAGACCGTCCTCTGGATGGCCGGCGTGAAAGGCGGCCTCGCCCCGCTGGAAGACAAGGGTGCCAGCTTCGAGCCGCTCAAAACAGAGTTCGTGCCCAAAGGCGGATTGCCCACCGACTGGAACCGATTGGCCGTCGATTATGCCCGCGACGAG
>JBBRHH010000226.1:0-9074 GCA_038222915.1 Tepidisphaerales bacterium | reverse complement strand
TCCGCGATGTTGCGCATGCTTATGCGACGCTGCTGGCGCGATTTGATAAGGAGGGGAAGCTTGAGAATGCGGACGAGGAGGCGCTGCGGGAGGTGTTGCGCGGGCCGGGGTCGCCTTGCAATGTTTCGCTGGCGGAGGTGGAGAGTTTGTTTAATCGTGCGCAGGGGAACGAGATACGGGATTTGCGTAAGAAGGTGGATGCGTTGAATGTGACGCACGCGGGCGCGCCGCCGCGGGCGATGGTGGTGGAGGATCTGCCGAATCCGGTGGAGCAGCGGATTTTCAAGCGCGGGAAGCCGGAGAACGCCGGGGCGGTGGTGGCGCGGCAGTTTCTGGCGATCTTGAGTCCGGAGAAACGGGAGCCGTTTAAGAATGGGAGTGGGAGGCTGGAGTTTGCGCAGAAGATCGCTGGCCGAGATAATCCGTTGACGGCGCGGGTGATGGTGAACCGGGTGTGGCAGCATCATTTTGGATTTGGGCTGGTGAGGACGCCGGGGGATTTTGGGACGCGCGGGGATTTGCCGACGCATCCGGAGTTGCTGGATTATCTGGCGGTGAAGTTCATGGATGAGGGGTGGTCGATCAAGAAGCTGCACCGGATGATCATGCTGTCGAGTGTGTATCAGGAGAGCAGCGAGGTGGTGAACGCGAAGGCCGAGGGGGCTGATCCGGAGAATCGGCTGCTTTGGCGGATGAACCGGCAGCGGCTGGATCTAGAGGCGATGCGGGATGCGCTGTTGTCGGTGTCGGGACAGCTCGATCCGGCGATGTTTGGGCGGGGCGTGGAGATTGCCGGAGAGGGTTGGAGTCATCGGCGAACGGTGTATGGTTTTGTGGAGCGGCAGAATCTTCCGAATTTGTTTCGGACGTTTGATTTTGCGAGTCCGGATTCGACGAGCCCGCAGCGGTATTCGACGGTGGTGCCGCAGCAGGCGCTGTTCATGATGAACAGTCCGTTTATTCTGGAGCAGGCGAAGGGGCTGGCGAAGCGCGGCGAGGCGGCGAAGGAGACGCAGGGGAGGATTGGGGGGAGGATTGGGGAGATGTATCGGATTGCTTATGGGCGTGGGCCGTCGGATGAAGAGATGCGGGCTGGGGTGGAGTTTGTGGAGGGGGAGTTGAAGGAGGAGGGCGGGCCGGCGACCGTGGCTACGGCGGCGTGGCAATATGGGATTGGGAAGATTGATGATGGGCATCATGTTACTTTTAAGGCGATGACGAAATTTACCGGGGGCGTTTGGCAGATGGGGCCGAAGTTGCCTGATCCAACCTTTAGCTTTGCCAACTTGAATGCGCAGGGCGGGCATCCTGGGAATGATGCTTCGCAGTCGGTGATTCGGCGGTGGGTTGCGCCGCGGGATTGTGTGGTGTCGGTTACGGGGACGTTGATGCATCCGGCGGAGCAGGGGGATGGGGTGCGCGGGACGGTTGTGGCGGGGGCGCAATTCAAGGGGTGGGATGTGAAGCATGGGAATGCGCAGACGGCGCTGGAGAATATTGAGATTAAGCGCGGCGGGGTGATTGATTTTGTGCTGGAGTGCCGGGGGAATCAGAACTTTGATAGTTTTTCCTGGCCGGTGGCGGTGCGGGTGAATGGGGGCGGTGAGCAGACGGAGTGGAGCTCTGTGGCGCAGTTTGGAGGCACGGCGAGGCCGGGGGGGTTGTCGGCTTGGGAGAAGTATGCACAGGTGCTGCTGGAGGCCAACGAGTTTGTGTTTGTTGATTGAGAAAGTTTGTTTATGTCACAACATGCTCATGGGCCGCGATATCGAGACCGCTTTCTGACGCGACGGCAATTGCTGACGCGGTGTGGGATGGGGATGGGGGCGCTGGCGCTTTCGAATTTGATGGGGCAGTCGAGTTTGCTGGGGGCGGAGACGGCAGCGGGGGTTTCAGTTGGGCCGATCAATCCGCTGTTGCCTAAGTCGCCGCAGTTTCCGGGGACGGCGAAGCGGGTGATTCATATTTTTTTGAATGGCG
This sequence comes from Tepidisphaerales bacterium, assembly GCA_038222915.1. Lineage (GTDB taxonomy): Bacteria > Planctomycetota > Phycisphaerae > Tepidisphaerales > Tepidisphaeraceae > JBBRHH01. Next base: position 7,094 of record JBBRHH010000226.1, on the reverse strand, counting down.
GGCCTTCGCAGGTGGATACGTTTGATCCGAAGCCGATGCTGGACAAGTATGCGGGCAAGCCGATTCCGCTGGATCTGAAGACGGAGAGGAGGACGGGGGCGGCGTTTGCTTCGCCGTTCAAGTTTAAGAAGTATGGGAAGAGCGGGATTGAGGTGAGCGATCTGTTTGCGAAGACGGCCGAGTCGATTGATGATATTTGCGTGATTCGCTCGATGCAGGCGGATGTTCCGAATCATGAGCCTTCGCTGCTGTTGATGAACTGCGGGGAGGCACGGCAGATTCGGCCGGCGATGGGGTCGTGGGTGACGTATGGTTTGGGCAGCGAGAATCAGAACTTGCCGGGATTTGTGGTGATGTGTCCCGGGGGATATCCGATTCAGGAATCGCAGAACTGGCAGTCGGGATTTTTGCCTGGGGTTTATCAGGGGACGTACATCAATAGCCAGCATACGGAAGTTGAGAAGCTGATTGATTACATCAAGAACAACGTGGAGTCGCCGACGGAGCAGCGGCGGCAACTGGATTTGTTGTTGAAGCTGAATCAGAAGCATCTGGAGGATCGGAATCGGGATGCGCAGCTGGAGTCGCGGATTCAGTCGTTTGAGCTGGCGTATCGGATGCAGTCGGATGCTACGGATGCGTTTGATGTTGGCCGGGAGCCGCAACATATCCGGGAGATGTATGGCGGTGGGACGCAGGCGCGGCAGTTGTTGATTGCGCGGCGGCTGCTGGAGCGCGGGGTGCGGTTTGTGCAGGTGTGGCATGGGGCCGGGCAACCGTGGGATAGTCACGATGATATTAAGGACAACCATTCACGGCTGGCGCGGGAATGCGATCAGGGGATTGGGGCGTTGCTGAAGGATTTGAAGCAGCGCGGGATGCTGGAGGATACGCTGGTGATCTGGGGTGGGGAGTTTGGACGGACGCCGACTGTGGAACTGCCTACGCCGGGGGCGAATGCGGGGAAGGTGAATGGGCGGGATCACAATCATTATGGGTTTACGATGTGGATGGCGGGCGGGGGCGTGAAGGGCGGGTATGTGCATGGGGCTACGGATGAGTTTGGGTTCAGGGCGGTGCAGGATGTGGTGCATGTGCATGATCTGCATGCGACGATCATGCAACTTTTGGGATTTGATCACGAGAAGTTTACGTATCGGTATGCGGGGCGGGATTTCCGGCTTACGGATGTGCATGGGAAGGTTGTGAAGGCGCTGATTGCTTAAGGGGGTGCGCGGTGGGGTCGTAGTCGCTGCCCATTTACGATACGGCGGCCCAGACGCGGTGCACGTCGTCGTGCTCATCGAGTTCCTGCAGGAACTCGCCGACTTCCTGCTGCTGGGCCTCGGTGAGTTGGGGAATCACTTTGGGAATGAAGCCGATTTCGCTGGTGATGACTGTCCATCCGTTGGCTGCAAGCCACTTGGAAACGGTTGCGACTTCGGTGCGATCGCAGATGAACTTTGCGCCGGCCGAGTCTTTGGGGATGTCGTCGTTTTGTTCGCGGGTCAGCGGCTGGACTTCGTTGGCTCCGGCTTCGATGGCGGCCTCTTCGAGGTCGATTGTCGCGTCGGGGTGGTGGGCTTCGACGAGGCCGACTTGATCGAAGACGAACTTGTTGGCCCCCGACGAGGCGAGCTGGCCTTTTCGGAACAGCACGCGGATTTCGGGCGCGGTGCGATTGACGTTGTCGGTGTAGACCTCAACGAGTACGGGGACGTTGTGCGGTGCGCGCCCTTCATAGACGACGTATTCCATTACCAGCTTGTCGTCGCCGACGCCGGACCCTTTTTTAATGGCGCGTTCGATGGCGTCCTTGGGAACGCTCTCTTTTTTCGCCTTTTCGACGGCCGCAAAAAGCCGGGCGTTCATGGCGGGGTCGGAATCACCGGCCCTGGCGGCGAGCGTGATTTCACGCACCAGCTTGGTGTTGGCCTTGGCCTTTTTGAGGCCGGCGACCAGTCGTTTTGCGTGTAGCCATTGGCGTCCCATATTGGTGGGGAATATAGCAGAAGAGGGGTGGGGGGGCATTACGTTGGGATAGCGGTGAACTGGAATTGCACGTCAAAGGGCTTGCGCATTTCCTTTAGTGGTGGTCACTGGCGGGCTTGGCGGTCACTTCAACCACTTGGCCGTGACTGCGGTCGACGGTGATGTTGGGTTGACGACGTTCGAAGGGTTTGGGGTCGTCGCGGGTGGGGCGGGGGGCCGAGCAGTTCCAGGTTGAAATCAGTTTTGTTTCGAAGAAGCGCGGGTCGGCCATGCGGTGGAAGTCGGCGGCGGATGCGTTCTGGGTAATGAGGAAGACGCGGTGGTGGTTGTTTAACGCCGCTTCGATGATGGCGCGGCGTTCATCGCTTAGCAGGGCGAACATTTCGGTGCCGAGGCGCTCGCCTCTTAATGATCCTGCGGGCAGATTCGTTCGCTGCTGTAGGCGCTGGTCGAGGTAGGTGGCGAGGGCTTGTCTTCGGCCGGGGTCCCAGACCTGCGGCTTTGCGGGGTCCATGTTGGTGAGGTTGCGGACCCAGTCTTCCTTGAACATTGTGCTGTTGTAGAGACGGGCGTCGCAGACGAACTGGAGATGATGCAGGAACCATTCGTCCTGGGTGAAAAGGACGGCGTCGCGGGGCGGGCAGTGGACGTGGTCGAGGGCCTCGAGAATCTGGCGGCTGGCATCGTTGCTGAGAAGGCGGCTGTGCTGGTCCTGGTCGATTTCGGCGATGGCAGGGCGGAGGCTGACGCCAATGGCGGCGGCGGCGAGGATGCCGGCGGTGATGGTGCTGAAGCTTTTGGAGAGGCGAGGGTTTGGAAGGCGGATTGCGCCGTGGAGGCGGGAGAGGAGCCAGAAAGCGCAGAGGCAGAGGGCGGGGAAGACGGTGAGAAAGAAGCGGAGGTAGCCGGTGTTGGTGTTCCAGTCGGGCGCCCAGTAATAGCCGGTGTAAAGGAGGAGGCAGGGGAAGATCCAGAGGGCGAGGACGGTGGCGATGCGCCAGTTCCAGGCGAACATCATGAGTAGGCCGGCACAGGCGAGCGGGAAGACGAAGATGAGGCCGATGTCGTGGAGCTGGTGGAGCATGGTGTACCAGTTGATGCTGAAGTACTCCCATCTGAAGCCGGAGCTTTCGTTGGTGGGGTCGTAACCGGTCCAGTGGCCCATGGCGGCGAGGTTGAAGGAGGCGAGGATGATGAGGGGGACGAGCCACCAGAAGAGGAGGAGGGCGACTTCGAGGCAATATTGACGCTGGCGGCGCAGGCTGAAGAGGATTACGCAGAGGATGGGAAGGATGAGCATTCCTTCGGTGTAGCGGATGGTGGCGGCGTAACCGAGGAGGAAGCCGGCAAGGCTGATGCAGAGGGCGGAGCGGATGGGGGAGGCGGCGCGGAGGGTGTTGCCGTGTTGCCACCAGCGGAGGAGGAGGTACATGCCCCAGGTGACGAAGCAGAGGGTGGAGGCGTGGGAGTTGGGATTGTTGGCGTGATTGATGGTGACGGGATTGGTGGCCATGACGGCCATGGCGAGGAAGGCGGCGAAGGAGCCGGTGATGAGCCGGGCGAGGAGGAAGGCGGCGAAGACGGCGAGGGCGGTGCAGACGGGATTGATCCAGTAGGCGAGGACGGGGCCGTGGACAACACCGCCGATCTTAAGGCAGACGGCGACGAGGGCGGGGAGGCCGATGGGATACTTTGGATAGAAGCGTTGTTTGTCGGTGCCGAGATCGATGCCGACCCACATTTCTCCGACGAAGAGGAAGGGGTCTACTTTGCCGGTGTCGGGGTTGATCGCGTCCATGCGGGTGGAGTGGTGCTGGGCGAGCATGCGGCCGCCGATGAGGTAGCCGTTTTGATCTACGCCGGGGTGGCAGGGGACGAAGTAGGCGGCGTGGAAGGCGAGGTAGAAGAGGGTGAATGCGACGGCGGCGAGGAGATAGAGGCGGCGCTCCCATGTGGGCTCGGGATGCAAGAGTGTGTCGGGGTTGGTGGCGGCTGTAAGGTCAGCCGCCGCAGGCGTGACTTCATGAAGCGCGGTGGACGATTGATCCCCTACTAATTGCATGAGCTGGTTTGCGCGTTGGTGGAGTGTTTTTAGAACTGAAGGGTGAGGAGGTATCGATTGGCTCGGCCGAGGAGTCCGTCCTGGGCCTTGATGCAGCGGGCGACTTCCTCGGCGGCGCGGCCGACGTCGTCGGGTTTTCGATCGCCTTCGGTGAGCTCGTGTTCCAGGGATTTCTGCATGAGGGCTTCGGCCTCGGCGGGCTTGCCGGCGAGGAGGAGGAGATTGGCGCGGGACCGCGCGTGTTGCTGCTCGGCAGGGTCAAGTGTGTTGAGCGTTTCTTCGTAGGGGGCAGGGTCGATGTGGATTGACTTGAGGGTGGAGACGATTTTGGATGGGTCGTCTTGGTCGGGCGCTTTGGAGTGGGAAGGCTGGGTGGTCGCACCGATGATCTGCTCCTCACTGAAGCGGCGGATGATGGCGCGGTCGTTGGGGTAGGCGGCGGCGAGGCAGGCGGCGACGGTGGAGAGGGCCTGCTCGGTGTGTTCCATGGAGGCAACGTTGAAGAGCGCTTTGGACTGGGCAAGGGCCTGGGCGACATCGCCGGAGAGGAGGAGGGCGTGAACGCGGATGTCCTGGAGATCGAAGACGGCGCTGGTGTCCTGCGGATCGGCGAGAATGGCTTCGAAGGCGAGGTCGGCGGCCTGGGTGTGGTGGTGGGCGGCGATGAGGGCGCTTAGCCAACTGGTGCGCAGGATGTAGCTGACCTGGCCGGGGTCCTGGAAGAGGGCCTGTTTGATTTCCAGGATGAGGGCGGGGAGTTGCTTTGCGTCGGCGGCTTTTATTGCGGCCGAGATGGTGTTGGGGGTGGTGGGGTCTTTTGGGTTGATGGCGGCGAAGGTGGAGGAGGCGATGAGCAAGAGCGCTGTTACTGCGGTCGCAATCGGAAAGCCGGGTTTTGGAGTTGAGGAACGCATCGTTTCGAGTCTCCTGTTTCCCGGCTACTTCTGTTCCTGCTTGGCTGGGCGGAGGGAGAGAATCCAGGCGTTGGAGCGGCCGATGGAGCCGTCGATGGCGCGCATGCAGCGGGCGATGTTTTCAGTGGCGGGGGCGAGGCGATCGTCGTTGCAGACGGAGTAGGCGCGCTCGAAGAAGTCCATGGCCTCCTTGGGTTTGTCGGAGAGGAGAAAGAGGTTGCCGCGGGCGGTGAGGCTGTCGTAGCTCTCGGTGAATTGGACGTTAATGGCAGCTTCGAAGGGTTTGGGATCGATCTTGATGGTGGAGAGGACGGTGGGCTGGGTGGCGGGGGGCGGGGTGGCGGTGAGGGCGTCTTTGCCGGCGTAGGGTTGGGTGGTTGCGCCGTTCATCTGCTCTGCCTTGAATCGGTTGACGGCCTCCTTGTCATCGGGACGGGCGGCGCGGAGGGCAGCCGAGACGCGCATGATCGCATCGGAAGTGTTTTGGGGAGAACAGACGTTGTAGAGTTGCTTGGCGGCGACGAGTGCCTCTTCGTTCTTGCCGGCGAGTCGCAGGGCGTCGTAGCGGATGCCCAGGAATGGCTCGATGACGCCGGTCTCGTGGGGAGAACAGAGGAAGGCTTTCTGGCTGAACTCGGCGGCGACGTCGTATCTCTTTGTGGTCATGAGATTTTTGAAGCCGTCGTTGCGGAGTTCGTTGACGCAGTTTTGATCGAAGGCGTCGAGCTTGGCGCGCAGGGCCGCGAGGGCCGCGTCGGCGATGGCCGGGTCTTTGGATATGATTAGTTGGGAGAAAGGGGGGGGGCTCGGGGGACTTGGGCTGGTCGGCGGCGACAGCGACGGTCACCCACAATATCGGAAGGATTAAGATGCGATTCATGGCATTACTCCATCAAGGATTGCACCGACTAATCTCACGGCATTGTTGTTGGAGACGTCTTCACATCTCCGAGACTGAGGTCAATGTTATTGATAACTTTTCCGGTCGTCACATTGAAACGGCTAGCAACGTTAGTATTTCGATTGAGCATAGCTGTGTTGTCCACATTATTGAGTTTACCTAACTTAAATGCGGGAAGGCACCAAAGAGACTCGCCATTTTCAGTGAAGCCACATTCGCTATCCGGCTGCGGGGGCTGCAGCGGAACCGTCTTTCCTGAAAGGGAGTGTAACACCATTCCATCTTTCGATGCGATAGCGATGATGTGGCCATCAGGCGAGACTGCACGTACGTCATCGACCGTTACATCTTTTATGCTTCCGATCATCGAGCCGTCTTCCATCTTAATTACAAAAAGCATATGCGTGGAAATATCGACAATTGCCACAACATTGGATATCTTTGACTGACTCGGATATCTATACGGTTGGCCTTCGGAAGACGTTTTCTTCCAAACGTCCTTGCCGTGCATGGATCTAGCAACCAGTTTGTCAGCCATGCATATGACATAGGTTTGGAGCGCCCTGTCAATCTGCGTGTGTTGCCATGCGCTATCTGAAAATATCTGCGAATTGTCGAAATTCGATGATAAGCCGCAAGCACCTGTCTTTGCGTTAATATCTTTTATCGATCGCGCGATGGTTGTGTACATAAAATGATCGCCAGCAAAGCCCAGAACTTCTTGAATCGGATCCTCGCTAATATCGAAATGCCATAACTCTTTGCGCGTTTCTAAGTCGAATACCGCTCCTTGGCTCACCGCTGACTTCTTATTAGAAAAGATCCCCGCACACAATGGATGTGAACCGATTGATAAGAATAGCGCTTGAGCAGACCAGTTCGCGTCCCGCATACTCAGAGGTTGTGTTAGGGCCTGGCGCTGCTCGTCCCACACTACAACTGCGGCTCCGCTCGACTCTGCAGCAAAGCCGCTTCCGGAAACAGCGAAAAATGCGACATCGCGCGGTTCCTTCACCGTGACCGGAATTCTAGTTCTAGCATATGCGGCCAACGTGAACGCTGCAATCACAATTACCACTACAAATGGGGTCTGTTTCTGCTTCGGTGGGCGGGAAAACGATCTAAATGAGAGTCTCATGAAAATACTTCCGTTAGTCCCTATCCAAGCGTAACCCCCCGAGTTGTCATCGCGGTGAGCGCAGAAAAAGACTCGAAACGCCCGCGT
>JBBRHH010000225.1:0-9131 GCA_038222915.1 Tepidisphaerales bacterium | reverse complement strand
GGCGGCTGATAAAGCAGTCATGCCGCCAGTCGTGCTCGGCGACACCATGGGCGAATTGCGAAAGTTCTACAGCCTCGCGGACGTCGTCTTCTCCGGCCGTAGCCTCGTCGATCTGGGCTCGCGCCAGCACGGCAGCGACATGATCGAGCCCGCCGCCCTCGGCCGCGCCACGATCGTCGGCCCCTACACCGCCAACTTCGCCGCCGCCGTTGCAAGGCTCCGTGAGGCCGACGCGCTGATGGAAGTGAAGGACACGGATGAACTCGTGCAGGCAGTATCAGTCCTGATCTCAACACCCAAAGAGGCCGCCGGAATGGGGCATCGCGCACAAGCCGTGATCCTCAATCAGCGCGGTGCAACCGAGAAGCATGTGGCGATTATTCTGCAGTATTTCCGCGTGCGTCAGGAACGCTTGTGGCCGGCTTTGCTCACGGTACATCCAGAAGATGCAGCGAATCCGAGTCCGTTTGCAGGAACGTGAAATCCACCTGATCGCTGGGGCCCTGGGCCACCGAGATCATTGACGCGGTGTTGGTTAGCAATGGGAAGTAGGTCCATTTGCCGATCGACCCGTCGGCCAGAATCACCCGCCCATACGTCGCGTCGAAGTAGACGATGTTCGCACCGGTACTGTCGAAGAACAAAGTTGTCCCGGTCGTCGCCGAACGGCTGCTGCTGAGGAATCCGACTTTCCAGGTTGTGCCGCTCGCCTGTGCAAATTTCATCTTCCCGGTCGTCGCATCGTAATAGCTGAAGGCCGGCTGGGCTTTCGGTCCAAACGCCACCGACAACTGTCCACCTCCGAGCGACGTGTGGTCGACGATGGTTTTCTTCCACACCGCCGGCGTTTTCGACGACGCCTGCTGCGCAAAGATAAACTGTCCGTGCGCGTGTGACTCATACCCGACCGCCCACGTCTTGGCCGTCGGGTTCCAGGCGACGCTGCTCGACCGCCCCGCGGCGGCCGTGCTGTCGAGCGTGCTCACCACGAATTTCGTACCGTTCCAATACGCAAACTTCAAGGTCTTGTGCGTGTTGTCGTAATAGCTGATGGCCGGCCGGTTCGAGGCATCAAACGCCAGCGAAGCGTGCAGGCCCACATCGCTCGAACCGTCGACGCGAAGAACTTTCCAGATCGAACCGTTGTAGTGAGCGTACTTCAAGTCGCCGTTGGCGACGTCGTAGTAGGCGATGCCCGCATTGCCGTTGTGGTCAACCAGGATGGAAGAATCCTTGCCGACGTTCCCGGTCTGATCCACGATCTGCGTGGCGGACCATCCACCCGACGCAGCCCGTGATGTCGCCATCAAATCACCGCTGCCTGAATCGTAATAGGACAGGTACAGGGTTCCATTTTTGGCAAAGGCAATCGAGTTATCGTTGGTGATTGATGAAAGCGCCGCGGCCTGCCCACCGACGCCCTGGGTTGCGCTGGAGATGGCCGCCGCGAGATTGATGCGTTTGAAAGTAAGCTGTGTCCCCGAATCATAAACATCATGTCCGGTCGTTTGCAGAATTCCCATGATCTCATCGGGCGTCAGAATCGGATTGACCTGCCGCAAGAGCGCGGCCGCCCCGGCGACGAATGGACACGAGAAGCTCGTGCCCGTCGCCTGGAGCACAATATGCTCGTGGTCCTCGTTTATGTAGACCGTCGGGACATTCAAGCCCGGCGCGAGCAGATCGAGGTTGTGGCCGCGCGAGGTGAGGCTCCAGATGGCATCACTACTTTCGATACCGCCGATGGCAAATGCCGAAGGGTCGGCCGAAGGATATTCAACGCCTTCGCCGAGGCTCAACCCGTCGTTGCCGCTGGAGATGGCAACCATCACCTTCTTGTTTTCCAGTTGCGCCAGCAATCCGCTGTAAGGTGAATTCTGGGTCGTCGGCGAATCAAAAACGGCATTCCCGCCCTCGGAGATGTTCACGGCGACGATGTTGTATTCCGCCTGATGGTCGAGCACCCATTGAAGGGCGGCCGTGTAAGTCGCATCGGAAATGTTTCCCGACCCGTCATCAATCCTCAGCGCAACGATTCGCGCGCCTGGGGCGACGCCCTGATAGGTTTGCCCGTTGTAGGTGTACGTACCGCCGGCCGCGAGGGTCGCCACGCCGGTGCCGTGGCCGTCTTCATCCATGGGATCGGTGTCGTGGTCGACAAAGTCGTAGCCATCGACGACTTTGAAACCTGCTCCAAATCCGCCGCCTAGAACTGGATCGTTGTAGTTCACGCCCGAGTCCAGAATGGCAATGGTTTCTCCGGTTCCAACAATGTTCGGATAGGACGACACGGCCACGTCCTGGTTGATCAGGCGCGGAAACGTTCCCCAACTAAGATATTGCCGGCCTTCCAGCGCCTCAATGGCAACGCCTGCGGCACGAGATTCAGATTTATCAGACTCCATAGGCATCACAATTAAAAAAACGCCGGCAAGGCCGCCGCCTCACCGGACCACCGCGTCTGGACGATTCGCGTCCGCGCGACGGATGTCGGAACACGTCCGAAAACATTTACATCCAGCGCCGTTTCCAGTATTCGTCATTCACTTATGCACCGTCTCCACCCCATTACAGCGCATCCGTTCTGCCGCGTCCCCGCACTGCTTGCTCTCCTTTTCTCATCCCTCATCGGCTGCACCACCACCCGCAACTTCAACATCGACTCCAAACCGACTGGCGCTCAGATCAAAGTCGACGGAATACCGCAAGGAATCGCGCCAGTAGTTTCACCGATTCGATTCTCCAGCACCACCGAATCGCACGTGATCACCGCCACCAAAGCCGGCTTTGCCGACGCGACGGAGAGTGTTCATTTTGAATCGTCGACTGACGTGACGATCGAGCTCAAGCCGGGCACGCGCTTCGTCAAGGTCAACGTGGAGCCGCTCGCGGCCAACATCACCGTCAATGGCAAGCCCATGACAAAAGCGCCGGTCAAGATATGGGGAGGCGAGCTGGAATTTTCTCCAGACGAGAACAAAGTCTGGACAACCTATCGCATCGGCGTGGAGCGCCTTGGGTTCCAGAAAGTGGAGAAGACCATCTCCGGCGCCGACAAAGAGCTGACCTGGAATGTGATGCTCCAGCCTATGCGCAAGAGCATCAACGTGAGCTCGTCACCGCAGGGCGCGCATGTTTATCTCGATGACCGTGAGCTGGGAACGACGCCACTGACCGAAAAGGATGTTCCGTTCACCACCGATCCACAGACCAACCAGTGGGGCTTCTACAAGCTCAAGATCGTCAAGCCGGGCTACGGGCCGCTCGAACAGCAGATCAGTTGGGACGAGGCGAAGGCCGACTACAAGTTTGACCTCAAGCCATTCACCAAGACCGTGAAGATCGTCTCCGAGCCCGCCGGCGCAACCGTCGCCATCGACGACAAGCCTATCCCGCCCGACGCTTCCGGCGCGGCCATTGTCACACTGACTTTTGCACCCGATGACACGGGCAAACCACGGACATACGCCGCCGTCGTCAGCCGCAAGACTGCAACTTCCGAGTGGTCGCCCGAAACGCTCACCATCGCCTGGGAAGAGGGTAAGACCGATTACGTCGTTCCGCTCAAGGAGATCAAGACGGTGCTCGTGCCGCTCTTGAGCGCAGTCCCGGAGCGCACCGGCGATAGCTGGCAGATCGTTCCGAAGATAACGCGCACCATCGCACGCAAAGACGTCAACGAAGGTGTTGGCCGATCTCAGCCTGTGAAAGTCACCGCACTGCCGAAGGATACGCAGATCGACTCCCTCTCTTCATCGCGCGATGGCCTTCTCGTCTTCTCGGTCCTCAGCTCTCCCGAAAAAGGCGATCTCCGCGCCACTCTCAAACAAATCAGCGTCGACGGCAACCCCGGCGTGAAAGACCTATCCGACGGCAAGAGCCTCGATCTGCATCCCTGCTTCACCGCTGACGGCAAGGAGATTCTCTTCTCCTCCAATCGCGGAGGAAAACGCCAATCCATCTGGCGCATCATGGCAAGCGGCGAAGGCGGTTTCGCGCAGCTCACCAACGATCAGACCAATGATCTTTGGCCGGTGCTCGATCCGATCGGCAAGCTGTATTATCAGGGCCTGGTCGACAACCGGTCTGATTCGCGGATTTACATGACGGAAATTGGTAAGGTCGGGCGAACCGATCTTACCCAGGCCGGCGGCGCACAGCCGCGCCTCAACCCCGCCGACATCAACACGCTGCTGGTTTCCGACGTCAACGAAAAAACCGGCAAGCGCGATCTGTTCGTCTATCCGCTCGTCGGCAAGCTCATCCCCACCAACATCACCAAGACGCCCGACAGCGACGAAACCGACGCGGCCTGGAGCCCCAACGGCAAGAAGCTCGCCTTCGTCTCCGATCGCGGCCTCGACGAAGACAAGCGCAACAACTACGACATCTGGGTCATGGACCTTGCCAAGCCGGACGCGCCCATCCAGATCACGACGAATGGAAGCTGGGATGATCGCCCCGTCTGGAGCCCCAAAGGCGACGCCATCTTCTTCCGCTCAAATCGCGGCGGCGAATGGGCCATCTGGAAGATGGCCGTCCCGACAGATCTGCAGGCCGGGAATCCGTAAACCCACAGACGCAGTAGGGACGCGATTATGCCGGCGTTGCAACGGCCTCTTCCGCCGCCTTCGTGTCTCCCGGCCCAAGCGACACAATCGTCATCTGATCAAACGGAAAATCCTTCATCAACTGCCGCAGCGACGCCGGCGTGATCGCCATCAGCGTCTTCATGTCCTCGTCCAGCGAGCGGTATTCCTTGTTGTACATCCACTGCCCGCCGATCGACCGCATCCGGCCCAGCGGCACTTCACCCTGCAAAACAAGGCTACTGGCGATCTTGTTCTTCGCCCGCTCCACCTCATCGTCCTTGAGGTCGTAGCGCACCTTGTTCAACTCGGCCAGGGCAATCTTCAACGCCTCGTCGGCGCGTTCCGGATCGCTCACCAGGTAAATGTAAAAGCTGCCGCATTGATCGTGCGGATAAAAGCCAAAGTCAGCCTCCTCCGCAATCGCATTGTCCACGAGCGCCCAATACAGCCGGCTGCCGTCCGTATCTCCAACCACGTCCGCCAGAACGCGGGCCGCAAAGCGCCGCTCATCCTGAGCGCTCGGGCCCGGCGTCATCGCCATCGTGTAATAGCGATTCAGCTTCGGATCGGTCATCACCTTGCGTTTCGATTCGTGCGCCGGGCACGGTTGAACCCGCGGTGCGTTCACACGCGGCCACTGGCCACAATACTTCTCCGCCAGAGCCACCAGTTCCGGAAAATCCACCCGGCCCGTCGCCGCCACCACCATATTCCCCGGCCCGTAGCGCGACGTGAAATAGTTGTGCATCTGATCTCGGTGCAGCTTCTGAATAGACTCGGCCGGGCCCAGCACGCTCAGCGATAGCGGATGCCCCGCGAAGTGTTCCTGCATCACCCTCTCATACAGCTTGTGACCGGGGTCATCGAGATACATCGCGATCTCTTCAAGGATCACCTTCTTCTCGGTGTCGAAGTCGCTCTGACGAATGGCCGGCCGCAGCAGGTGCGCCAGGTGCTCAATCGCCCGTTCGGTGAATTCGGGGAGTACGTTCGCGTAATAGGCCGTCATTTCCTGCGACGTAAACGCGTTGTAGCGGGCGCCCATTTCGTCAAAGATCCGGTTGACGTCTTCCCAACTGTATTTCTCGGAGCCCTTGAACATCATGTGCTCGAGGTAATGTGAGACGCCGTTGATGTTCACCTCTTCGTCGCGCGCGCCGGTCTTTACAAACATGCCCACCGCAATCGAATGTGAATCGGGATTGATCTCAGCGACCACATCAAGGCCATTTAAAAGTTGCTGATGATGAAACGTAAGGGCCATATTTTTCCTGCTCAAAATGCGACGAAAGCAAACCGTTCAATTGTAGGTTGCGACCTAGCGGCGCGGAGCGGGGAGGTTGAGCGTGCTCACGTCCAATGCAAAACCGTTCACTTCACGCAGCACCAGCACATCCCGCCCTTTTTCAATTTTCGTGATCGGCGATTTTTCACCGTCCACCATAATCCGCGTATCCGGCGCAAGCGGAATCGAAATCGTGCTCGGTTTCGAACTTCCGGGCGACGCCAGCACATCCACCAGGACGGCGTTTCCCCTGACGCCGGCGAACTTGCCCATGACGTCCTCCGTCGCGTGGCGCACCGCCGGCGTCCCGGGGTTGCTGGCCGGCTGGGAATTGCAACCAAGGATCGCGGCGCCCCAATAGAGAGAGGCCAGCAATAAAGAATTTCTCATGCGCGTGTTCCTTCATCCTTGAGGACAGAGTTCCAGGTCTTCGATACCGTCAGCGGCTTGGGTCCAACTGTCACAATCGTAAACGGGCCGGGCGGGTTGGCCTTCAAATAGCTGTTCACCTGGTCCAGGCCGACTCCATCAATTGCGTCCTTTATTTCATCCAGCGTGCGTATCCGGCCGCGCGTGAAAAAGTCGTGGGCGATTGCCCCAGCCCGTGAGCTGGTCGATTCACCCTGCATGATGGTTGCCGCCTTCAGCCCGATCTTGGCGCGGTCCAGCTCGGCGGCGGTAATGCCTTCGCTCAAGCGATACAACTCGATGATGAACTGGTCGAGCGTCGCCTGGGCGCGGTCGTTGCTCGTGCCCGCGTAGCCCATGATGCTGCCGAAATCCTTCAGGCTGGTGTAGCCCGCCCAGACGTTATAGACCAGGCCGCGCTTCTCGCGCACTTCGGTGAACAGCCGCCCGGACATGCCGCCGCTCAGCACTTCCGTTGCCAGCCGAAGCGTGTAATAGTTCGGGTCGGTTTCTGGAATGGCCGGGTAGGCGATGCCGATCTGCGTCTGCTCGCTCTGATGGTCTTCGTGCAGGATGCTCGGCGAGGCCGGGACCGGAGTAGGGGGGGAAACACCTTTGCCGATCCAGTCGCCAAAATGCTTTTCGACTTCCGACTTCATCAGTCCAAAATCAATATTCCCGGCCATCGCCAGGATAGCGCCGTGCGGGCAATAGCGCCTGCGGAAATCCTCCCGAATACCCTCCAACTCCATGTTCTCAATCTCCTCTTCCTTGCCCATGGAGTTTCGCCCGTAAGGCCACGGAAACGACGCCTCCCGCAGCTTGATCAAGACCTTCTGCCGTGGCTCGTCTTCGATCCCTTCCAGCGCCTGCAACGCCAGATCCTTGGCCGCCTCGAAGCCCGGCTCGGGCAGGTGAGGCCGTCGAACGATGTCGGCGTAAGTTTCCAGTCCATCCATTACCCGCGCCGCCAGGGCAGCGCATCCCAGACGCGTATTGTGAACGCCAGCGCTGCTTGATCGCTGCAATCCCAATCGGTCGAGATATTCAGTAAGTTGCCGGCTGTCGCGGTCGCCCGCGCCGCGAAGCACCAGATCCGAGAGGATGGTGGCCGCGCCGGTGGATTTCAGAGGGTCGTTGGCGGATCCCGCGGGCACCAGCAGCGTCATCGCTGCCGAGTGCATTCCGGGCATTTTTTCCCCCAACAGCGTGAGTCCGTTCACAAAAGTGTGCTGAAGATACTGGTCGGGCAACGCACTCTCCTATCTGGTTTTCGTCGTTCGAGAATTATAGACGTCCGTACCGTTCGGGAAAGGGCCGGACCGGGCGAACAAGGGAGGGATGACCGTCACGGACTGGCTTTGAAGTATCCCATCGACCTTTTCCGATAAGAAATTGTTGACCCGTCAAATCGGCATTTCCGTGAAAAGATAGAGGAGCCCGGCGTGAATCATAACTACCGGAATGACATTGAGTTAATCGTCCACGGATTGCCGGTTCGCATCCGCTGTTCGCTCGAATCCATTGCCAGCCAGATCAGTCACGATCTCCCCAGTTTCAAAGCGGGCGAGGTGACAGATGGCGTACGCGCAACAATCGGAATTACCGGACCTTACAACGAAGAAGAAATCCTTGCCCGCCTCTCGCCGGCCGCCTTGCGGCTTCCTGTTGGCCATGAACTAGTTGAGCTATACCAACAGGACGAGCGATTCTGGCTCGTCGATGAACGGGCGGGCCTGATCGAGATCGACCTGCTAAAGGGGCACTGGCAAAGCTGGGTGCTCGATCGACCCGGCCTTGATCCAACTTACGTGTTCGAACGGTGCGTCCTCTGGCCGCTATCGCAAGTCCTTCGCTCGCAAGGCTTATCGCTGGTACCGGCCATCTCTGTCGTGCGCGACGGTTTTGGAATCCTGCTGGTTGCGCCGTTTTCGCTGGAGGCCGAACTGCGCGTGCTCGCCAACGCTGGCTACCAGATCGTCAGCCAGCGATGGACGGCCGTCCGCGACCAGGCCGGCCAGTTGGAGTTGCTTGAGTGTTCGGGGGCGACCGAACGCGCCTTCTCCCCCATAGGTCGAAAGACGACAGCGCTGGGCCTTTCGCGCTGGGTCAACCTGAGTGAAGAGCTGAATTGCCACGAGAGCAGGGCGGCGTGCAATGCCGTGGTTATCGCCGACCCGGGTCGACGCGGGACGGCCCACATGCACCAACTTGCCTCCCTCCCGGCTGCCGACGCCCTGCGAGCCTACTGGCCAATCGCAGATCTTCGCCCCAACGGCCGCGGCCCGGAACTCGCCCTTAAGATCGCCAACCGCTCCCGTTGCTGTCAGGTTCAACTTTCCCGCAACCCGGCCGATCTGCTCGTGCTTCTGGAAGCCGTCCGAACTTCATCTGCCAAGGCTACTCCGCGCCAAATGGCACCCGCTCGCCGGTTGGCGCGTGGGCGGGCGCAGTCGTTGGAAGTTTCGCAGGCGGCGTAAGTGTGGTGACGACCACCGTCTTCGAAGTTTCACTCTTCGAGATCGTCAAACCGCCCAGCTCCGGAAGCCACTTCGTCTTTTTCATCGCATCCTGATACTGCTGCCGCGAGAACCGCTCGCGCCAGATGTTACGATCCTGCACCTGAACGCGCATCCAGCCGCCGCGCTCGAACTTGTAGTACCAGAGCTCCATCCGCCAGATCACCTCGTCGGCCGCGCCGCTGTCGAAGGCGTTTTCGCGAAGCTGATGGATCAAAACCGTGCACCGATCGTGATCTCCGCGAAAAATCGTCGGCTGGCTCTTCATGAACGCGCGCGGTTCCACGATCAGCTTGGTGATCTCTTCCCTGTCGGCGTCGGTAAAGT
>JBBRHH010000224.1:0-9142 GCA_038222915.1 Tepidisphaerales bacterium | reverse complement strand
CGTGGCCGGCAAGGGAATCAACTGCGGCGACCACATCAAAAATTATCCATTTGGCGACGCCGCATTCACCTCAGAAGCGTGGTTCAGGAGCGAGTCGACGAGCTCGACAATCTTCTATTGGGGACGCTACGCGACCCGATTGAACGGGAAAACCGGCGACGGCAATGAAGTGGCGATCAACATTGGCTCTCCCGCCAGCCTGCACTGGGCCTCGGACGGTCCCGGCGGCGCGAACGCGGACACGCCGCCGGTCCTGCGAAGCTGGAACCATGTGGCGGCGACGTATGAAAATGGAAACAGTCGGATTTATCTGAATGGCGTCCTTGCGGGCAGCACCACCCATCGGGCGGCGATGTCGATCGTGAAAGACGTTTGTGTGACCATCGGCGGCATGCGAGGGGGCAACTACAACTTTGCCGGCGACATTGATGAAGTGCGCATGTCGCAGGTTGCGCGTTCGCCCGACTGGATCAAGCTCCAATACGAAAATCAAAAGGTCATGCAGACACTGGTCGGTCCGGTGGTCCAGCCGGGGACGAATTTCTCGGTCAACCCGGCAACGATTGACCTTCTGGAGGGCAAGAGCGTTACCGTGAATGCCAGGGCCGGCGGTGCGCAGAAGCTGTACTGGATCATCAAGAAGGACGGGATCGAAACAGTGGCGGCCGTGGATCGACTTTCGATTACTTTGCCAGCCGGCCGCGTAACCGCAGATACGACGATGACGCTTTCGCTCAAGGCGATCTACGCCGATGGCGCTAAAACCATCGACATTCCAGTGGCCATCAAGAATGACATTCCCGAACCGGTTGTCGCATTACATGCTCCCGCTGTCTGGAATGGACGCGACACCATCGAAGTGACGCGGACGATCAGCAACCTTGCGGCGATGCAGGCAAAGAACGCGGGTGAATCGACTACAGCCTGGTCGGTCGTCGGCGGCGCTGTGATCAGGGAAGTGACGCCTGAGAAGTTGATCCTCAAGCGGTCGCAATACACCGGCCGAATTACAATCAGTGCGGCGGTGGACAATGGTGGCGCAAAAACGTTTGCCACGGCAACGATCGATGTTACCGAGCCCAAATCGGACCCGTGGTTGCAGCGCACGCCGGCAAAAGATGAACAGCCCGAGGACAATCAGTTCTTTGCTCGCGACGACAAGAACGAGGGCACGTTCTTTTACAACGGCTCGTTGAATCAGGCCGCGGATGACGTCTTCCTCCGGGTCTATGCTGGCAAGAAGCTGTTGGATACACAGTGGCAAAAGGTCGGGGAGGACCGGAAGTATGCCTTTACGGCCAAGCTCAAACCCGGGCTGATCAAATACAAGGTAGAGTTTGGCGCAATGTTCGCCGGCACGGAAACGATCCTGAAAACCGTGAGCAACCTGATCTGCGGCGATGCATACATCATCCAAGGTCAGTCCAACGCGGAGGCGACAGGCCCAAACAACGGACCTGGCCTGGACGAGGTGACGCCCCTCAACGATTGGGTTCGAAGTTTCGGCAATTCTTCCGACGGAACGATCAAAGGCGGTTGGGGCAACGCGATCCGCACACGGATCTGGGGCAAGCCCGATTACGGATTTTGCCAGATCGGCGCTTGGGGGATGGTGCTCGCCACCGGGCTGGTGGAAAAGTATCAAATTCCAATTTGCGTCATGAACGGTGCGGTAGGGGGGACGCGCATTGATCAACATCAGCGCAACGAAGCGAATCACAACGACCCGGCCACGATCTACGGCCGCCTGCTGACGCGCATTCAAGCGGCCCGATTGACGCGTGGCATCCGTGGCGTGCTATGGCATCAGGGCGAAAACAATCAGGGCTCGGCTTCACCCACCGGTGACTTCGATTACAAATCCTACCAGCAGTATTTCGTGGACTTATCGGCCGCGTGGAAGCAGGATTTTCCAAACATTCAGCACTACTACGTCTTTCAGATCTGGCCCAGTGGATGCAACATGGGCGGCACGACGGCCGGCGACATGTTGCTGGAAATGCAGCGGTCCCTGCCCTGCCTGTATTCCAACATGCGGATCATGTCGACGCTGGGCGTGGTTAGCGGCTCAAGTGGCCGCGGCCTGTGCCACTTTGATCTGGAAGGCTATGCCCAGATTGCTCAGTCGGTCATGCCTTTAATCGAGCAGGACAATTATGGCGCTGACGGGGCCAAAGCGGTTGGCGCACCGAATATTATCCATGCCCGATTGACCGCCGACGATCAGATCACGCTGGAGTTCAATCAGCCCATGGCATGGAAAGACGCGTGCAAGACGTGGTTGTATGTTGACGGCGTAGCCGCCCCGGTGGCAGCGGCCAAAGTTTCGGGCAATACGGTCATTCTGCAACTCGCTTCGCTGTGCAATGCCAAATCGGTTTCTTATCTATCTGGAAAGCACTGGGACGGTCGTCCCGATAAGTTGCTTTACGGTTCCAATGGCATTGCCGCACTCGCGTTCTCGGGTGTTCCGATCGAGCGGTAATCTTTTTCACTGAAGTTTCTCGAACCAACGAACATCATGATGAGACTCTCACAAGTTATTTACGCCTCGTTCGCCCTCTTCCTGTTTTCAACTCACGCATCGGCGGAATACCAGGGTTGGAAGCACACCGGTTCGATCTTCATTTTGACAACAGCGGATGGCGCCAATTTTCCCGCGTCGGCATCGCTGGAAGGATTCCCAGCACTGGTGCGCTTGAACAATGACTTCTTTGATTTCAGTCAGGCAAAGGCCAATGGCGACGACATTCGCTTTTCCACCGCCACGGGCGATCCGTTGCCTTACCAGATTGATGAGTGGGACGCGGCGCGCGGCGTCGCCAGCGTCTGGGTCAGGATCCCAAGTATCAAGGGTGACCAGCGCCAGGAGATCAAGTTCTTCTGGGGAAAGGCGGACGCGGCGGCCGAATCCAGCGGATCGGCGGTATTTAATGCATCCAACGGATACCTGAGCGTCTGGCATATGAATGATGCAGTGAAGGATGAAGTGGGCACGCTGGAGTCAAAGGATGTCGCCACAACATCCGTCGTTGGAATGGTCGGCAGCGCGCGGCATTTCGCCGGCAGGCAAGGCATTTTCTGTGGCGAGAAGATCAGCACATATCCGTCCGGGTCGAGCTCGCATTCAACCGAAGCGTGGTTCCGGGCGGAGAAGCCGAACACGACCATCATCGGCTGGGGCAATGAAGGCACAGGCCGTGGAAGTAAGGTGCGCATGCTGCTCCGCAGCCCGCCGCACGTGCATATCGACAGCGACTTTTCCGATGTGAACGCCAATAGCACGCTGCCGATGGGCAAGTGGATCCACGTTGTGCATACCTACTCGAAGGCAGACGGAAAGATCTACATCAACGGGCGGCTCGATGGCTCGGATAAGCCGATGATGGACATCAAGAACCCGGCCCGGCTGTGGATCGGCGGCTGGTACAACAACTACGACTACGTCGGCGATATCGACGAGGTGCGGATCTCCAAAGTGGCGCGATCGGCGGATTGGGTGAAGCTGGAATACGAGAATCAGAAACCCCTGCAAACGTTAACGGGGCTGGTGGTGCAGCCGGGCGATATATTTTCTGTTTCGCCGGCGAAGCTTGACGTCATGGAGGGGCAGAGTGCGGCCGTCACCGCTCAGGCCGGCGGAGCGCAGAAGGTTTACTGGATACTGAAGAGCGATGGGAAGGAGACGCTGGTCGCGACGGACCGATTGAATTACAAGTTCGATGCAGGACGGGTCGTGGGCGACAAGTCGGCCACACTGCAGTGCAAGGCGGTCTATCCCAACGAGACAAAGACGCGTGACATCCCGATCGCGATTCACGAGGCGATTCCGGAGCCGGTGTTCACGTTGCTCGCACCGGCGAAATGGGATGGCCGGGCGACGATCGAGGTGGTGCCGCAAATCTCGAATCTCGAAGAAATGAAAGCTAAAGGAGCGGCCGAACTTCACTACACCTGGAAAGTCTCCGACATCGCTGTGGTTCAGGAAATAGTCCAGGGCAAGCTGATCCTGAAGCGGGCACAGAACAGTGGGAAAGTCTCGGTGGCGGCGACGATCGACAACGGCGGTGCGCCTTCCACGCAATCGGTCGATATTGTCACAACCGAACCGGCCAACGAGCCCTGGCTAGCGCGAACACCAGCGAAAGACGAGAAGCCTGAGGAGAACCAGTTCTACCCGCGGGACAATAAAAATGAGGGCACTCTCTCTTACAACGGAACACTCGACGGAGCCGCCGATTCAGTTTTTCTGAAGGTGTATGCGGATGATCAGGTTTATAAAGCTGAGACTGCTCAACTTGGCCAGGACGGGGCTTACAGTTTTGCCGTCAAACTCAAGCCGGGCTTGATCAAATACAAGGCGGAGTTTGGATCGAAGACGGGTGGCCGGGAGACCATTCTGAACACCGTTAACAATCTGGTGTGCGGCGATGCGTATTTGATTGACGGCCAGTCCAACGCCGAAGCGACGGCCTGGGGTAAGGAAGAGTATGCATTTAGCAGCCCGTGGATTCGAACCTACGGGAGCATGGATGGCGGGCCGCAGGGAGCTCGATTGAAACAGTGGGGCGAGGCGACCGCCCGCGGCAATGGCGGCAAGATGCAACTGGGCTATTGGGGAATGGAGTTGGCGCGGCGGCTCGTCGAGGGCCAGAAGATGCCCATCTGCATTCTCAACGGTGCGGTGGGTGGGACGCGCATCGATCAGCATCAGCGGAATGCGGCTGATCCGGAGGATGTCACGACGATCTATGGTCGGCTGCTCTGGCGCGTGCGCCAGGCGAAGCTGACGCATGGCATCCGCGGGGTGCTGTGGCACCAGGGCGAGAACGATCAGGGGGCCGATGGACCCACCGGCGGCTTCGGCTGGGAAACGTACCGGCAATTCTTCATCGAGATGGCCGCCGGTTGGAAGACTGACTATCCCAACCTGCAGCAGTACTACGTGTTTCAGATCTGGCCAAAGTCATGCGCGATGGGGGTGAACGGCTCGGACAACACCCTCCGTGAAGTGCAGCGCATGTTGCCAACGGCGTTCGCGCGGATGAGCGTGATGTCAACATTAGGGATTGACCCGCCGGGTGGCTGTCACTATCCGCCTGCGGGATATGCGGAGTTCGCGCGACTGATCTGTCCACTCCTCGAGCGTGACTTTTATGGCAAGGTGTCTGCAACATCAATTACTGCGCCGAATCTGATTCGGGCCACGTATACAAGCGAGAAGAAAGATGAACTCTTAATGGAGTTTGATCAGCCCGTGAAATGGGATGATGCGCTGGCTGGCCAGTTTTATCTTGATGGTGCACCGGGGAGGATCGCCTCCGGGAGTGCAGCAGGTAACACTGTCACGCTCAAGCTGGCGGCAACCTCCGCGGCACAAAAGCTTACGTATCTCGACAGCAAATCCTGGAGTCAGAAGACGCTGCTTCGGGGTGAGAATGGGATCGCAGCTTTGACGTTCTGCGATGTTGTGATCTCCTCTCCAAAGCCGGTAAAGTAAACGCGGAGAAATGAAATGATACGTGGTCTAACGCTGTGCGTTTTATTGTTCGCGTTCGCTTATGCCTGTGCGACGGCCGATGGAACTGGGCAGTCCGATCGTGTGTTCATCGACGCCGAAACGGCACTGGCGGTTCGATTTGGCAGCGATTGGCGTACACGCTCTCAGGAACAACTGTCTAGCGCGTTGATCGCGCTGGCCGAATCGCTTCCGGTGGGCGGTGCAATCGATCTGCCGCGAAGTGTCGATTGCGCAACGCTCGACTTTCGGCGGATCGCCGATGGAATACAGGTGACGGGCGGGCACGGGGGCACGGTTATTTTCGGCGGCGGTCAGCGCGGTCTTGAACTCATGTTCTCGAGGCTGTCGCAGGAAATCGCGCCTGGACTGCCTCGTTCATTGGACAAGATTGATGTGTCCTACCGAGGGCGCGCCCTGGTGAGCGCCGATCCAAAGAATATCAGCGTGTTTGGCGAGCCGAGCGCACCGGCATCGGATCTGTTTGCACTCTTCAATCAAGGCGCCATCAAAATTAAGGCCGACACGAAGAACTGCGCCTGGATCTGTGGCGATGGCGCGTTTGGCGCTCACACCGTGACGGCCGACGCCCGCGTGGATGATTCGCTGTTTCTCTGGTTTGGGATCAACTGGCCTTTCGCGGATTACAATCAACACTGGAATCCAAAGAACGCAGGCCGCGACTGGGTTAAATCCAACGCCCAGCTTCATTTCAACCTGCACGGCGGCGGGCAGGGCACGCGCATTTACGAAATGATTGAAACGAGCTACGGAAATCCCGGTCCGACAGCCGTGTTTGAAAACTGTGACGGCACGGCGATCTATCACGGTTCGACCGAGCGCTCTTCGTCACAGGGGCCGGGCGTCTACTGGCTGCACGATTGCCACAACGTCCAGCTTGGCCTGCGCGGCATCAACGGATTCAGCGGCAACAATGGTGATCCAAACCTCTCGGATGCGGCGCGCGATCTCACCGTCGAGGGCGGGAGCGGAAACATCCTTCACGCGATTCGAACCTGGTCGAACGCCAACGAGATGTCGATCTGGAACAACGATCCGGCCTTGCAGATGTGGATGGTCTGCACTCAGTATGAAATCACCGGGACTGACAACGCTCTGCGATTTGCCGTCACGCCCTTTTCCGGGAAGCCGACGGCCGAATATCTGAAGGCCAACGATCCACTGGAGAAAGCCGAGAAGGTGTTCAAGCTCCGCGAACTGAAGTTAAAGAGCGGCGGACGGGTCAAGGAATTGAAGAATCCGGACACGGTTGAGCAACTTGTGGAGAAGGTCAAGCGCGGGCGTCATCTGGATGATGTTCCGCTCAATGCGACGGCGGAGGAGACGTTCAGAGTCGGCGCTGCCGATCTGGCCAATGGTGACAAGCCGGGCGTCAAACTCCCCGCCCCGCCGCGCGTGCCGCCAACGAATGCTC
This sequence comes from Tepidisphaerales bacterium, assembly GCA_038222915.1. GTDB lineage: Bacteria > Planctomycetota > Phycisphaerae > Tepidisphaerales > Tepidisphaeraceae > JBBRHH01. Next base: position 2,189 of record JBBRHH010000224.1, on the reverse strand, counting down.
CGCGGACGCGAAGGGAGATCGCGTTCACGCAGTCTCCAGAATTCGGAAAGGAACTGCTCGCGCTGGGCGCTGATCCGACAGGGATGAAGCCAAGCGATGACGCGTTTTCGCAACTGATGTATGGGATGGGCCGGGATCAGCTGCAGGTGCTCATTGACGAGGCCGGGAAGCTTGAGGCCGAGTCGGTGCATCTTCGCGACGAGCGCGATGCGAAGCAGAGACCATTGGCGAAAGACGACAAGGAGCATCGGAGCCAGATCGATCAGGACTATGGGCCGAAGTTGAAAGAATTACAGGCTCGAATCGCTGCGAATTGGGTCAGGATCGATGGCAGGGGCGGGCGTAAGAAAGGCGAAAAAGCAATCAGTCGTCTGGAGATTCCGGCGGGGACATTCTCATTGAAACGGCCGCTTTACATTCTCGTGCCGGTCGGGAGCGTTTTCGGTGCCGGTCCGGAGAAGACGATTTTGAAGACCGATCAGGCGATTCATGCCATCAAGATGCAGGTGCCGTGCACGATTGGAAACTTCACCGTGGAAGGGGGCACGGTTGGCCTCGCCCTCACCGGATCGCCGCACGACGGCGAAGCCAGTCCTGTCTTTCACAGCTACATCTACGGACAGAACTTTTACAACATCACTTTTAGGAATCAGTCGTTCGCCGGCATGCAGATTGGCAACGACGAAGAAGGATTGATGGGAGGCAGTGAGCACGATCAGAATAAGTACGTCGACCTGAAGTTCATCAAAACCGGCAGCTATGGCATTTACTTCAATGTTGGAATGCTGGACAAGTGGCTCTGCCTTCATGCCGAGTTTGAAGGCCAGAAGAAAGCTGGCATCGCGGCGCAGTTCACCAACCTGATTCACGGCTGCGTGATCGATTCCTCGTTTCGCAATATCGATGGGCCGGGGATCGACTTCTTCGGAGGCAACGTGGAGATCGGCTACCGTCCCTGGCAGCCGTGGATCGATGGGTGTGAATTCATCGAGTGCGGCAGCAAGGAACGCTTTGCGGTCGAGGAAGGCATCGCGGAGCTGAGCGCCTTTACACACAACAAGATTACCACAAAGCAAAAGACCATAGCGGGCGGATATGCGGGGAGTGCCGAGATTTGCGAGGATAACGTAATCGACGTCAACCTGATTGAAGGGGCGCCCGCCATCAAGCTGCGCGGCGTGCGGACCATCAGCGTGGATCGGGCGAACGGCGAAGTGCTGCGGGATGTCAAAGCGAATGGTCCGCTGGTGTTCGCGAACGACGCCGATCAACAGGATGCCCTGTTCGAGAAGACGAAGAAGAACCTCGCGGCACGTGGCCGGCCGTTTGTGCAGAAGTGGGACACCAACCCAATGGCTCACGAGCTGGCGCCCTCAAACGGCTGGGTGCATCCTTTCGTTCTTTACCATTGCGAGTTCGCGAACCAGAAGCACGGGTATGAACTGCTGAACGTCGATGTCAATTCCGGGAACGTCAGGGAGACGATTGATCTGAGCAAGTTCGAATGATCGGGTCGAATCAGCCGCCGGCGATTGCGCCGACGATAAAGAAAGGCTCGATGCCGGCGACTACTTTGTCGGGCAGGGGGGCGTCGGGTGGCTCCTGCGAAATATCTTCGGTGCAGGCGAAGAATCGCAGAAAGGGTCGGCGCTGTTTGGTGACGTGGTCGCGGATTGTACCTTGCAGCATTGGGTACGCCGCCTCGAGAGCATCCAGGAGACTTGCCTGGGTCGGTGGTCCTTGAATCTCCAGCTTTAGTTCACCGGGGATTTGCGCGAGGACTTTCAAATGGGATGGAAGTTGAAGTCGAATCATGGGAGTGTCTGCACTTCGACGGAATAGACGGCCGGAAGATCGCGAACGATGGGGGCCCAGTTGTCGCCGGAGTCGGCAGAGCAATAGACCTGTCCGCCGGTGGTGCCGAAATAGATGCCGCAGTTGTCGAGCTGATCAACGGCCATGGCGTCGCGCAGGACGTTGACGTAACAATCCTGCTGGGGGAGGCCGTTGGTGAGCGCTTCCCATTCATTGCCGCCGGTCCGGCTTCTGTAGACTCTCAGTTTTCCTTCCGGCGGGTAGTGCTCTCCATCGCTTTTGATGGGAACGACATAGATGGTTTCGGGTTCGTGGGCGTGCACGTCGATTGGGAAGCCGAAGTCGGTGGGGAGATTGCCGCTGACTTCGCTCCA
>JBBRHH010000223.1:0-9187 GCA_038222915.1 Tepidisphaerales bacterium | reverse complement strand
GGGGCGTGCTGGTGCGAGCGGGACAGACGGAGGGAAGCGTAGATTTGGCGCGGCTGGCAGGATTGAAGCCGGCCGCGGTAATTTGCGAAGTGCTCAGGCTCGAGGATGGGGAGCCGATGCGGCGGGCGGAACTGGAACTGTTCTGCGCCAAGCACGATCTGAAGATGTGCACGATCGCGGATTTGATCAGCTATCGATTGAAGCGCGAGCAGTTTGTGAAGCGGATCGAGGCCGTGACGCTGCCGACGCGGTGGGGCATATTCAAACTGTTCGCTTATGAGAGCGTGGTGGATGCGCAGCCGCATTTGGCACTGTGCAAGGGCGGCGTGGGAGAGTTGGACGAGAAGGGGCAGGTGGTCGTGCAGGAAGAACCGGTGCTGGTGCGGGTGCACAGTGAGTGCCTGACGGGCGATGTGTTTGGGTCGGGCAAATGTGATTGCGGGGCGCAGTTGGATGAGGCGATGCAAATGATTGAGGAGGCCGGGAAGGGCGTGCTGGTTTATCTGCGGCAGGAGGGAAGGGGAATTGGATTGACGAACAAGCTGCACGCGTATGCGCTGCAGGAGCAGGGGCTGGACACAGTCGAGGCCAACCAGCGCCTCGGGTTGCCGGTCGACAAGCGGGATTATGGAATCGGCAGCCAGATCCTGCGCGATCTGGGCCTGCGCAAGATTCGCATTATGACGAACAACCCAAAGAAGATTTACGGAATCGAGGGCTATGGGCTGTCGGTGATGGAAGAGGTCCCGATACGCGTTGAGCCTGGCGAGCACAATAAGAAGTATCTTGATACCAAGCGGGAGAAAATGGGGCATAAGCTCTGATAGCTGTCCTTAGGACTCACCCCGATTGACGGGCTAGGGGTGGTCTCGTACTGTTTGACTTATCGGGCCTGCCCTGAACACCGCGCTTTTTACATGGCCCATTTGGATGGCGTAGTACCTTTATGGAAACTGCAGACAACGGAGGCGGCAAACCCGCTGCGCTGGCGCTACTTTCCAGTGAGCGGCCGCGGACCCTTAATTGGTTTCAGTCCTCGGGCTTTTTGTTCGGGGATTGGGGGACTAGCCGTCTTTACGTGCTCGGCATTGCGTTTGCCGTGGCGGGGCGGAGCAGCCTCTATCTCGTCGGCGGGATGAGTCTGTTGATCCTGGCAGTCGGGTGGGCTTATTCGCAGATCTGTCGAATTTATCCGGATGGCGGGGGTGTCTATACGGCCGCAAAACATCGCAGCCGGCTGCTCGGGGTGGTGGGGGCGCTTCTTCTTTTTGCGGATTACACCGTCACTGCAAGCTTGAGCGCCCTGGATGCGTTTCACTATTTTGGACTTGGCGCGCAACAGCATGCGCAGGTCGAGAAGGTTCAGGACGCGGGCGAAGAGATCATCCTGGAAAAGGAGGGCGCGACCACGCGCGAGCCGCTGTTGTCGTGGCGAAGCCCAGGTGCCTGGGCAATCGTGGCAATCGGGCTGATTGGGCTAATGAATCTTCTTGGGCCCAAACACACCGCCGGCTATGCCGTGCTCGCGGCGGTCGGGATGGTGATCATCACGCTTCTTGTGGTGATCTGCGCAATCCCGCAAGTCGATTGGCGCCATCTGGGTCAACACATCGGTAGGCCGGCCCATCATCCTATGAAAATGTGGGAGGCGTTTGTCGCGATCGTGCTGGCGCTTTCAGGCGTGGAGGCGATTGCAAATCTGACTGGCGTCATGAAGAAGCCGGTCTACAAGACGGCGAGCAAGAGCATCTGGGTCGTGGCTGCCGAAGTGGCGTTCTTCAACCTGCTGTTGGCGCTGATCATGGTGTCGATCTTTCCGCTGTCGCGCGAGGGTCACAAGGAAGACATGATGGCCGAGCTGGCGCGGCACTTCGTTGGGCCGTGGGGTGAATGGCCGGTGCGAATTATTGGCGGCGTGCTCCTCTTGTCGGCGACGAATACGGCCGTCAACGGCCTGATGAGCATCACGTACGTGATGTCGCGCGATGGTGAATTGCCGGCCGTTTTACAGAAGCTCAATAGTTTCGGCGCGCCATGGGTGGGCGCTCTTCTTGCCGCCGGCGTGCCGGCCCTGGTCTTGTGTTTCGCGCATGACATCGGAACGCTGGCATCGCTGTATGCGATCGGCGTTGTCGGCGCTGTTGCGATCAACGTGACGCTCTGCGCATTTCATCCCCGCTTGCGCCGCATGAGCCGCAAGGTCCCAATGTTATTGCTGGGCGTTCTGCTCGCGGCCATCGAAATCACCCTCGCGTTTACGAAGTTGCCGGCGCTGATCTTTGTCACCGTGGTGCTGGCGATTGGTTTGACATTGCGGCAGATCACGCGGTACACCGCAAAGAAACGACCCAAGCCGAGTCTCCTGCGTCAGGCCATTATGGAACAGTTGCCGCCGGAGGCATTCGCGAAGCCGAAGCTCCTCCTGGCAACGGCCGGGTCGGCGCAGATGGCGCGTCCGGCGTTGCAACTGGCGAAGGGACGAAACGCGGCGCTGGTGGTGTGTTTCGTCCGCGAGGTGGCGTTGTCGTACAAGGTGAAAGCTGAGATGCAATTGACGCTTGATACGGATCTTGCGGCACAGAGTCTCTTTCGCGAATTTCTGAGCATAGGGCACGAACTGGGTGTCCCGATCATCCCGATGTATGACACCGGGACGCAAAGCGTCGAGTTGATCGCCGAGACGGCGGCGATGAACGCGGTCGAGGTGGTGCTAATCGGAACCAGCCGTCGCGGCGCGATCCACCATCTGATCAAGGGAAGCTTCCAGAAGAACCTGGAAACGGTGCTTCCGCCGGAAATTCCGGTGGAGGTGCTCTCAATTCTTGAGCCGATTCCCGCCGGCGTTGGAGCCTAAGGCCTCTTGAGCGATGGCTTTATGCACGTCACCCATTCGTCATATTCCTGTTCGTTGACAGGCCGGCTGGGAGACGATTACGCTTATTTCCTGTGACCGCCGAAGTCGGGCCGGTTGGCCTGACACGGGGAACCCAAAGTCTGCTGGATGTTTTTTTCCACCAGCAGGCACGGGGCTAAGGGATTTCTAGTCAAATCCCGGGGCACTTTCAGGCCCTAGCCCGACAGCTAACCTCGTAGGCATGTGAAAGGGCACAACGCGAGCTCTCCTGAGGCGCCAGAGTAATCTGAGCCGCCCGACTGCGAGCCTACGCTGTGCACATCGATGAATGCGACAGGCCCCGTGCGGGCAGGACCGCACGTGGCGTGGGTGTCGTCATTCGATTTTGAGCTTCATCTATGCACTCGTCCGAGACCGGGCAGGGTAAACCTGCGGCGTTGGCTCTATTGTCCAGTGAACGTCCACGAAATGTAACCTGGCGACAGGCCGCCGGCTTGCTGTTTGGCGACTGGGGAACCAGCCGGCTTTACGTGCTGGGCCTGGCATTCTTGTTCGCCGGACGCACCAGCTTTTACCTCATCCTCGCGATGAGCGTCCTGATCGTCGCCGTGGGGTGGGCGTACACCCAGATCTGCCGGATCTATCCCGACGGCGGCGGCGTCTATACGGCCGCGAAAAGCCGCAATCGCACGCTGGCGGTGGTCGGTGCGCTCTTGCTGTTCGCCGATTACACGGTGACGGCGAGCCTCAGTGCGCTGGACGCGTTTCATTACTTCGGCCTGCCAATCAAGCACGAGGCGCAGGTCGACAAGGAAGTGGCAAGCCTTGCCCCAACCAAAACCACCGACGCCGGCGACGCTCTTGTGCTGGAGCATGAAGATGCCTTCGAACAGAAAATCGCAGCGTTGCCGGCCGGCGTCGAACTCCCCGAGCCAAAGGCCGGCGAAAAGAAGACAAAGTTCTGGTATGGCCCGGACGATCACGCGCTGAAATTTGTCGGCGTAATGACGCAGGATCAACTGACCGGCTACGAGAAGATGTCGCCGGAGGCGTCGTGGCAGACTGCGATCAAACAGTTGTACGAAAAGTCGCAACCGGAGCGATTGTTCGCGATTGATTCGCCCGGATTGTGGGCCATTGTCGCGATCGCGCTAATCGGCCTCTTCAACCTGATGGGGCCAAAGCACACCGGCGGATTCGCCCTGGCGGCGGCCGTGGGCATGGTGTTGATCACCGTGCTGATCGCAGGCTGCGCAATCCCGCAGTTGCACTGGAGCACGATCAAATTTGGCACCTTGCACCATGATCCGGCCGGGATGTGGATCGCGTTTGTCTCGATCGTCCTGGCACTCTCCGGCGTGGAGGCCATCGCAAACCTCACCGGCGTCATGAAAAAGCCCGTGTCCCACACCGCCAGCAAGGCGATCTGGGTCGTGACCGCCGAAGTAGCCATCTTCAACGTCATTCTCGCCCTCTGCGTCCTCGCGATCTTTCCGCTCGATCGCGCAGCGCACTATTCCGACATGCTCGCGTATCTCGCAGGCCACTACACCAACGGATTCCTCCACAGTTGGGGCGAGGGCACGGTTCGAATCATCGGCGGCGTCCTGCTCTTGTCGGCCGCGAACACCGCGATCATGGACATGATCTCCGTCCAGTATCTGATGGCACGCGACGGCGAACTCCCGCAGTTCATGCAGAAGTTGAATCGCTTCGGCGTGCCGTGGATGCCGGCCGTCGTGGCCGCAAGCGTGCCCATCTTGGTGTTGGCGATCAGCCACGATCTGGAACGCCTCGCCGCGCTCTACGCGATCGGCGTAATCGGAGCCGTGGCGATCAACGTCACACTGTGCGCGTTTCATCCGCGCCTGCGGCGCATGCGCCGCAAGGGCCCGATGATGGCGCTGGGGATTATCCTGCTGGCGATCTGGGTCACCCTCGCCTGCGTGAAGCATGAGGCGCTGCTGTTTGTGACGGTGGTGATGATGATCGGGCTGGCCGCGCGGCAGGCCACAAAGATGCTTGCGACAAGAAAGGGCCCGCGCCTGAGTCTGCTACGGCAGGCGATCGCAGAGCAGTTGACGCCCGAAGCGCTGGGGAAGAAGAAATTCCTGATCGGTACCTACGGATCGGATACCCTGGCGCCCGCCGCGCTATGGCTGGCGAAGGAGGACGACGCCGCCCTTGTCGTCTGCTTCATCCGTGAGGTCAGCCTCTCGTACAAATACGAAGGCCAGTCCGCCCTCTCCATCGACAGTGATCTGGCCGCGCAGAAAACCTTCGCCAGATTTCTCCATCTGGCCCACCAGATGAAGGTGCCGTTGATTCCCGTCTACGACACCGGCCAGAACGCCGCTGAGTTGCTCGCCGAAAACGCCGCGATTCATGCGTGCGAGCGCGTGCTGATTGGAACCAGCCGGCAGGGTGCTATTTATCATCTGGTAAAGGGCCATTTTCAGCGGCGGATGGAGGTGTTGCTGCCGCCCGAAATCCCTATTCAGATTGTCACGGCGGACATGGTACCCGACGACGTCCAGGCCAGTTTGACGGCCATGCCCGCGGGAGGGCATTGATTGCGGCCGGCCGCTTCAAATTTGAGATTTCGATCTTCAGCCTCTAATTTCAATGATTTGAGATCTCCGATTTGAAACCGACACCACGAACAACGCCGAAAAAGCCCCCATTGCGCCTGCAGCCCACAACGCTGTGGGACTATCCGTCGCAGGATTACGGCGACAAGCACCAGGGCCTGCCGGGCTACGTGGGCGCAACGCCCAGCTACATCATCTGGAACCTCCTGCAGCGCTACACGACGCCAAACCAACTCGTGGTCGACCCGTGCGCCGGCAGCGGGACGACGCTCGATGTCGCCCGCGATCTAGGCCGCCGCGCATTGGGATACGACGTCCATCCGGCCCGCAAGGACATCTTTCGCGTCGATGCACGAAAACTGCCACAGGAGCTAACCGGCAAAGTAGATTTCGTCTTCATCGACCCGCCCTATTCCACCCACATCGATTACGGCCCCGACCCCCGCGACATCGGCAAGCTCAGCGCAACCGGCACGGAATACTACGCCGCGATGGAAGTGGTCTTCGCGGAGATTCACCGCATCCTGAAACCCGGCCGCCACATGGCGCTGTATGTGAGCGACTCGTTCGTAAAAGGAAAGGCATTCTATCCAATCGGCTTCGAACTCTTCGCGCGCTTGCGAAAGCATTTTGAGCCGGTGGACGTAATCAGCGTAGTGCGCCACAACAAGACGCTGGAAATGGGCAACTACCGGGCCGCCGCGGAAGAAGGAAATTTCTTTCTGCGCGGGTTCAACTACCTCTTCGTTATGCGGAAGGAATAGAACGTACTCGTAAGCATCCAAAAGCGAGAAGTTCTCCGCTCTTTTTGAAGGCTGTAACTCCTCAAGGCGTAAACTCAACCAGCATCCGCATCGTCTCCACCTTCAACCCATCCTCGGCCATCGCCTTCTTCGCCGCATCCGACTCCAGAAACGCCTGGCATTTCGCCATGTCCGGAATCTCCAGGATCACCCCCGTCGACTCCGGGTTTTTTGGATCGCGAAATGTTCTCGCCTTGACGCCAATCTTGCCAAACATGTCGTGGCGGCTCCCCGGCCCCTTGCGCCAGGACTCGGCCCATTGATCGCCGCTCTTCACTTCGTGGAAAATAATCGCTGTTGTCATCACAGTTCTCCGTGGTTCGTCGTCCGTCAAAACGTGAGCATAGGGTGAACATCGAAACTCGTCCAAGGGTTGCGAACATGTCGATGCACCGTGCTCCACAGCCCACGTCGCCCCGACCGCAAGCAATGCCTCGGCCTTGCCGCCCAGGATCTGTTTGATCCGCTGCGATCCGTCCAATCGACGCACCCAGTAGCGGATTGCCGCGTCATTGCCGGTTGGGGCATCGATCTTGGGCAGCTCCCACGCGGCGCTTTTGCCCCGGCCACACAGGTCCGCGATGATCGCCGCGTCCTTCCCGTCATGCTGGCTTGGTACTCCATCAAATGTCTCGGCCTGATCTTTCACCGCCTTGGCCGACACGCGCCGCGTCGGGATCCCGGCATCGCACGCCGCCTGCCGCAACGCGTCGCCGTAGGTCCCGCTGGATTCCAACGCCACCGTTACCGGACAGCGCTCGCGCAGCTCCTTCAGCTTGCCCCTTAGCAACAAAAGCTCATCGGCCAGCGGATCACTCCCATCAATTCAAACTTCGCCACGTGCAGCCCGAACACGCACGCCGGCCAGGCGTGCGTGTTGAAACGGGACATTCATACTTATCCCATTTTCTGCTTCCAGACCATCTCGACGACGCTCATTTGCGTTACCGACACAGATTTTAGTCCAGCCCGTTCTCGCGTGCCAACTGATCGGCCTGCGCGCGCAGGTCGGCGGCGCGTTGTGAGTTACCGGGCCGGTAGCTGCCGTCGGAGCGGAAGCCGCTTTGCTCTGCGTTCAGCGCATTGGCGCGCAGCAGTTGGATCTGCTGATAAGCCGTCGCCTGATTCTGGTCTTTGAACGATCGATTTCCCGGCGATTGACCGAGCCATTTCACGAAGTAAGCGGCCTGCTCGTTGCCGAGCTCGGCGGCGCGCGCGTAGTACTGCATTCCCAGATTCGGGTCTTTCGGCACGCCCAAGCCGAAGAGGTAGGCGCGCCCGATGTTGAGGAATGCGGCGGGATCATCCTGCTCGGCCGCCAGTTTCAGCAGGCGCATGCCCTCTCTCGGATCTTTGGGCGCGCCGTCGCCTTCGAGCATCATCGACCCAAGGAAGTTTTCGGCCGTCGCATCGTGACGGGCTATGTCTTTGCGAAACCATTCGACGGCAGCCGCGGCGTCTTCCTTCGTGCCTTCGCCGCGGGAATACTGGATCGCCACCATGCACGCCGCGTGGGGGTAGCCTTTCTCGGCCGATTGTTTAAACAGCGGCAGCGATCGCGCGAAATCGCCGGCGTTGAACGCCTTCTCCGCCGCAAGATATTCATCGCGACCCTGGGCGGGCGAGGCGTCGGCGTTGGTGATCTGGTTGTACGCCGCCAACGCCAGGGTCAACGGTTGATCCCCCGACTTGAACTTCCCGGCCTTCACCTCGTCGGCGATCGTGTTGAGCATCCGATAGATCGCCCAGTTCGTCTCGGCCCCACGACGCCGCGCCGCCAGGTTAGCGGCTATCGCCAGGTCTTGAACCTTCCATGTATTGCCGTACTGAACCGCGATAAAGCCCTGCGGAATCTGCTTCGTGCCGCCGTCGGGCATGCGCACGGTTGTCGTCACCTGGAGCTTCCAGTTGTTGCCGCTGGGCGCGGACTGATCGATCTGAATTGAGACCAGCCGCTGCTGAATCGCCTTAAGCTGCTGATCATCGAACGCGTACGAAAACGGGTCAGGCCCGCCTTGCGGGCTGAAGACTTCGTCCAGCGCCGCGCGCAGGTGTCGTTTGGCGTCGCCGACCTTCGTGGCCGAATCCGCATGCAACCGGAACACTTCCGCCACGGGAGATGCCAGCGTGTCGGCGTACTTTTTCAAATCACCCGATTGCTGCGCCGCCACCATCCGCTGCAATGCTTCGTTGACTGCTGCCGGCATCGGCGGATTCGGATCATCCGCCCGCACCGCACCGGTTATTGCCAGCACACACAACGCCGCCAGTCCGCGCCACTGCAACCATCGCACAAGATATTGGATACCGCGCATTCGCCTTCCCGTTCCGCCCCGCAGGGCTTGAGGTGAAGCAGATTCAGACACATCATAACGTGCGAGGTCAGAAGCTCGTAATTAAAAGATTTCCGAAAACTGATGGTCGGACAGGAACGACATCCTTGATGCTCTCGGAGGCAAGACTGGGTGGAATCGCGCCGCGTGAACCGAACAGCCTGCCTACCGCACCGCTGGCCTGGGGTTGATCCTGCTCCACGAGCGCATCGACATATGCGAGGCTCCAGGGAAATGAACGGGGACGCACCTAGGGGAAATGAACGAAAACGGAAAAGGGGACATTCATAATAACTCAGAAAACGGAAAAGGGGACATTCATAATAACTCACGAAAACGGAAAAGGGGACATTCATAATAACTCAACATCCCCCCTCGCAGAAAACGGAAAAGGGGACATTCATAATAACTCAACATCCCCCCTCGCAGGAAGCTTCTTCGGCCGGCGGCCAGCCCCGCTCTCGAAGCGTGAATTCCGCTGTTTTCGGCCAGATTGTCGATCAACCAGCTAACGCATGTTACCGCAACCTTGCGCCCCACCATTCCCCTCTACCCCCCGCTCAACTCGCACCGCCCCGGCCAATCCGCGGTCAAACTCCCAACCCA